>DASYMM010000620.1:0-8975 GCA_036009085.1 Pyrinomonadaceae bacterium
GATTTCTCCCGCGTGCCTGTCCGATACGACGATCTCTTCCGCGTTCGTCTCGTTCAAGACGGCTGGCGGCGGGGCGAGCGGGCGTTCGTCTTCGCGCGCGTGCGACGTGGCGGCGGCGCGTCCGGCACGCGCGCCGAAGACCAGACCTTCGAGCAGCGAATTCGACGCGAGGCGGTTCGCGCCGTGGACGCCCGTGCAGGCCACTTCGCCAGCGGCGTAGAGTCCGTCGAGCGAGGTGCGCCCGTCGAGGTCTGTGCGCACGCCGCCCATGATGTAGTGCGCGGCGGGCGAGACGGGGACGAACTCGCGCGCGATGTCCAAGCCGTAGCGCAAACAAGTGTCGTAGATTTTCGGGAAGCGGCGACGGACGAAACGCGCGTCGAGCGCGGTCATGTCAATGAAGGCCGTGCGCGTGGCGGTGCGTTCCAACTCGGCGACGATGGCGCGGCTCACGATGTCGCGCGGCGCGAGTTCGGCGCGCTCGTGATAGCGCGGCATGAAGCGTTTGCCCTCTGCGTTGCGGAGCACGCCGCCCTCGCCGCGCATCGCTTCGGACAGGAGAAAACGCGGCGCGCCTTCCACGTTCAAAGCCGTCGGGTGAAACTGCACAAACTCCATGTCGGCCACTTCCGCGCCCGCCGCGTACGCCATCGCCATGCCGTCGCCCGTCGCCACCTGCGGGTTGGTCGTGTGCAGGTAAAGCTGCCCCGCGCCGCCCGACGCGAGCACCACCGCCCGCCCGCGCAGACTCCGCGACGCGCGCACCAGCGGATCGAGATAACGCACGCCCCGGCAAACGCCGTCTTCCAAGATCAACTCTTCGGTCGCCGCGTGCGCGAGAAACTCTATGCGCTTGTCGGCACGCGTCCGTGCCAGAAGCGCGCGGACGATCTCGTGCCCCGTCGCGTCGCCACCGGCATGAAGTATGCGACGGCGCGAGTGCGCGGCCTCCTGCGTGAAGAGCAGTTCGCCGCCCTCTCGATCAAACTCCGCGCCCCACTCGATCAGTTCGCGCATGTAGCGGCGTCCGTCTTCCACGAGCACGCGCACGGCGCGCTCGTCGCACAGCCCCGCGCCCGCCGCCAGCGTGTCGTCTTCGTGGAGCGAGGTCTCGTCGTCTTCCGAGAGCGCGACCGCCACGCCGCCCTGCGCATATTCCGTGTTCGATTCGCTCGCGCGATCCTTCGTCAGGACGACGACACGCGCGCCCGTCGCAGCGATTTCCAGCGCGGCGCGCATGCCCGCGATGCCGCTGCCGACGACGATGAAGTCTGTTTCAGGAAGCATCTTTTTTGTGGAAAGTGTTAACCCGAAGATACTAGCAAGCCGCCCCGTGCGCAGGCAACGTTAGATAAGTAAGACTCACCGCGCGGACGCAGAGCGGAACGCTGCGTTAACGCAGAGAGTTAAATGTTCTCCTCTGCGCTTACTCTGCGGCTCGGCTCTGCGTCTGCGGCGGTGAAGGTTTCCGGTTTTCCTTCTTGAATGATCTGATCGCGGCGGTCTAAATTGGCAACTTATCTTTTCGCGCGCCTTCGTCTAAGTTCCCGCGCGCTGCCTATCGCCGCCGATCATGTTGCGACTGACAAAACTACTGCGAGTGCTCGCCATCGCGCTGGGCGGTTTGCTGCCCACCACGCCGATGTGGCTGCGCGGAATGCCGGACGCGGGCGACGCGGTCTTCCACGCCATGTGGTACACGAACTTCGCGCGCCAGTTCTTCGCGGGCGAACTTTACCCGCGCTGGCTCTCCGAGATGAACGGCGGACTCGGCAGCCCCGCCTTCTTCTTCTACGCGCCGCTTCCCTACTACCTCACGCTTCTCTTCACACCGTTTTTGCCGAGCGGCGCATACGGCTTACGGCATCTCGGCGCGTCCGCCTCGCTTGCCGTCGTCGCCTCCGGCTTCGCCGCTTACCTGTGGCTCAGGAAAATCACAGACGAAAACTCGGCGGCCATCGCGAGCGTCCTCTACATGTGGATGCCCTATCACCTCGGCATAGACCTCTACGGGCGCGTCGCCTTTGCGGAACTGTGGGCGTTCGTCTGGATGCCGCTCATTCTCTATTGCGTCGCTCTCATCCAGAGCGGGCGCGCGCAGTTTGCCGTCGCCGGGCTGGCTCTGAGTTATGCGGCTTTGATCTCGACTCACCTGCCGACCGTCTTGATCTTCTCTCTCATCCCGCCGCTCGTCGCGCTCTGCACGACGGAGACGGCGCAGCGACGACGCGCCACGATCTTCACCGTCGCCGGAATGTCGCTCGGCATCGGACTCGCCGCCGTCTATTTGATTCCCGCGATGTTGACGCAAGACTACGTCTCTCTGCCGGACATGCAGGCGAGCCGCTACGGCGAGCGTTGGCTACAGTTTCCCCGTTTCAGTCTCCGCGACATGGAATCACAACTCGCATGGGCAACGTTGACGACCTGCGGGCTACTCGCCTGCGCGCTCGTGTTGATGCACGGCGACAAAGCAAGCAACGCGCTTCAAGATAAAATGCGCGCGGAGCTACAAGATAGAGTGCGCGACGCGCGCCGTAGAGAGAAGATTTTCTGGCTCGCGGCGGCTTCGGCGAGCGTCCTTTTGATGACGCCCGCCGGAAACTTCGTCTGGCAACTCTTCACGCCGCTCCAATCAATCCAGTTCCCGTGGCGTTTCAACTCGACGCTGTGCCTCGCCGCGACAATGCTCGCGGCGCGCGCCCTCCACGCACAGCGAGGACAACCGCGCCGTGCCTTCAAAGTTGCGACGCTCGCAGCGGCGTGCCTGCTCGTGTCGGGTTGGGCGGCGTTCACAATCTGGCGCGCCGCCCCCGCGATGCACATGGGCAGAGGCGCGCTTGGCAACCTCTCGCGCAAAAGATTGAGCGAGAGCCGCGACGCGCCCGAATACCGCCCGGCGCACGCGGCTTCGACGCAAGAGGTGGCGTTCGCGGAGTTGTTGGAGAGAATCTGCAAGACGGGCGAGCGGCGTGCGCGTGTGTGCACGGTTGAGGGCACAGCTTCGTTCGGCGTCGAGCGTTGGACGCCGAGAGAGATCGCCCTCGGAGTTGAGACGGCACAGGGAGTCGCCTTCAACGTCAACCAGTTTTACTATCCCGGCTGGACGGCCTACGTTGACGGGCGCGCGCACACGCTCGCGCCTTCGCAGCCCGACGGCTTGCTCCATCTCGCGCTCCCGCCCGGCGCGCACCGGCTGATTTTACGTTTGGAGAAGACGCCTCAAGAAACTACCGGCCAACTCGTGAGCGCGGCATCCGTCGTCCTGCTGCTCGTGTGGCTGGCCGGCGCGAAGTGGTTTGCGCGTAGGCCACCAGCAAGCGAGATGTAAGACTCACCGCTTCTTGATGAGGTTGATCGTCCCGCGACACTGCGGCGCGCCGCACGCACAACGCTTTTCGTTCGAGTGGTAGGATTCGACGTAGTCGAGCGTGATCTCTTCGCCGGGCGAGATGTCGCGCAGGGCGAAGAAGATGATGTGGCCGTGCATGATGCGCACGAAGCTGTTCGGCTGGCAGGAGTGGTTGATGAACTGTGCGGCGTTGCCGCCCACGCTGCTGTCAATGCCCCAGTAAGAATCTATCGCGCAGATGTGCAAGCGTTCCTTGCCGCGCATCCGCCGCGCCGCCTCCACGCGCGACACGCGCTCGCCCGTCAACTCCGCGATCTTTCGATTTTTACGAAACGCCACGGTCGCAAAACAACCCGTCCCGTCAATCTTCGACCGCCGCGCCTCGATCCCGTCCGTCGCCGCAAACTTTCTCGCTCGTGTCGTTTCAGTTCTCGCGCTCAACTTTTGCCCTCGTCCAACTCTTTCTGTAACTTCTTCGTCAACTTCGCCCACACCATCCCGTAAGACTCACGGATCAAACGCTGCGTCTCCCCCTCGTCCAACGCGTCGAGCCTGTGCAGCGTCACCCAATGATTGCGCGCCATGTAAGCCGCCGGAGTGATCTCTTCCTGCTCGATGAGTTCCGCAAACCTCTCCGGCGTGCATTTAAACGACACGCGCGTCGGCGTCACATCCAGACTCGCCACCGCAAACATCTTCCCGCCGACGCGAAACAACAGGTCGTTATCCCACTGCACGCCCTCCGTCGCATGCGGTAGCGACAGGCAGAAACGTCGAAGCGACTCAATATCCATTTTCCACTCCTGCCTTCCTCTCCGCCACCTCTGCGGCTCTGCTCCGCGTCTCTGCGGTGAATCAAACTCTCGCCAACACTCAACCCGCGAAACATACGCCCCTACTCAAACTGCTTCTTAAACTCCCCGAACTGCTCTCGCAACTCCGCCAACTCCGCGCGCACCGCTTTCAACTCCTCTTCCAGACGCGCCACACGCTCTGCCGTCTCCCCGCGCGCCCCACGCGTCGCGCCTTCCGCGCGCGCTGACTCGCCCTCCGTCTCCGCCGGGACTTCCACCTCGCCGCCGAGCAGGTGCGCGTAACGCGACTCCTTCTGTCCAGCCATCCTCGGCAAACGCACGACGAGCGGCACCTCGCGCGTCATCAAATCCTCCAGCGTCGTTTCGACAAACGACAAGGCCGAGAACGGGTACAGACGCTCCGTGCGCGTGCGTATCTCGCCGACCGTCTGCGCCCCGCGCAACATCAACACGCACATCACGGCCATCTCCGGCGACTTCAAGCCCAACGCCTCGTCCAGCACATGCCTGTACTTCGGCACGCGCCCCTCCGCCGTGCTCACCACCCGCACGAGTTTCCGGTCGCGCAAACTCTCCAACGCCCACACGACCGTCCGCTCGTCAAACGCCACCACCGGCTCGCGATTCGACAACTGGTTACACGCCTGCCTCAAAGCATTCAACGTCAGCGGATAATACTCCGGCGTCGTCACCTGCTTCTCAATCAGCGCGCCCACCACGCGCACCTCTTCCACACTCAGGATTAACTCTTCGCTCAATGTCTCACCCTCGAATAAATTGTTATCACAACTTTTCGTCCTGATTTTTTTCCAACCAGACTATATCTCCCTGATCTTTATCCCGCCCTGCGGCCAGCTTATTTCTGATCAGATGTCCTTTCGATAAAACATATATTTCCATTTCATCAATCGTGATGCTGATCTTCTCCTCCCATGCTTCATCGAATTCCACTCCGTCTATACTGGTCAGCAAGTCTATCCTGCTCGGCTCAACTCCGAGTTGCAGCACCATGTCAGGAACGGCAAAGTCATTTTCGGAAATGTCTAACAGTGGCGCGCCGAACTTCGCCAGAGCGCGCATTAGTCTCCGCGCATTTTCCGCATCGCTTCGCACCCAGATGTCTATGTCACCAGTGGCTCGTGGGAAACCATGTGCGGCCAGGGCATATGCGCCGACGACAACAAAGTCAACTTTTTCGTCTCTTAAGCACGACAACATGTCTTTGAAGTCTGGGTTCAGCATTTAGGTTTTCCTTGAAAGACCATGCGTTGAGTGCGAGTTGCCACATCATCGCGACCAATTGCTCGGATGATTTGCCTTTCAAGTCGTCGCTATCCGGCGCATGGAGTGAAGTTTTTCTGACTTGTATGTTTCGCATATAAACGAACCTTTGCTCTCTACTCGCACCACTTCCGCACTCAAGATCAACTCTTCGCTCAATGTGCCACCTTCTGCATGATTGTTATTCCAACTTGCGCCGCCGCCGGCTCATTCGCCCGCAGTGTCTTCCTGCGGGAGACGCCACTTGATGCGCGTGTAGGCGATGCGGAAGCCGTTTCGTTCGGCGTTGCGCTGCGAGGTGCTGCCGGGTTGGGCGCACATCATGGCGATGTCGCAGCCCTGCTCTGCGGCGTAGCGCAGGCGGCTTCCGAGCAGCGCGGTCTGCGCGCCCTGCCTGCGTCCTTCGGGGACGGTGCTCGCCCCGGCCAGCAGCACGACGCCCTCGTAGATACCGATTCCGCCCGTCGCAATCGGCTCTCCGTCAATCTCGGCGAGAAACGAAGCCGCGCCCGCACGCTTCGTGCTGACGCGTGAGAGTTCGAGTATCAGGTCTGCAAACTCCGTGAACTCGCTCCAACCGTGCGCCGCCGTCTGCGCCCACAGTTCATGCTCGTCTTCGCCTATGATTCGCACTTTGACCTTGTCGTCGCGCGGCGCGGGCAGATCGGCACCGTCAGGACTAATCGGACGGAACATGACGCTCGTAAACTCGATGGGCTGATAGCCGCGCTCGTTCAGGAGCGACAGCAGAGAGGCGTCGGCCAGCGGGCTGACTTCGTGAAAGACGGGCGCGCCGCGCGTGCGAAAGAAATTTTCGATCTCGTCCATTTCCGCAGCCGTCGTCTCTTGAAACAGGCCGAGGCCGAAGGTCTGCGTCATCGGCGACGCCGCGCCGTCGTACATCACAGACGCGCCCGCCACTTCGATCCACTCCGCGCCCAATTCGGGAGAGAGCCGCGCCTTCGTCTCGACGAACTCCCGGTTCGTGTGCCCCTCCGCCATTTCCAGCCGCCGCGCCAAATCCACGTCGGAGAAGATGAACTGCCTATCGTCCTGCTCGTTCATACTTTTCAATCTTCCGCACTCCTGTTTGCGTCAAAGACGCCGATGCGTCTCCACGCTCAACTAAACGTCTGACGCAAACAACATAACTTCCGGCGCGCCTTCCGACAACCTGACGAGCCGGTCGAACTTCAAGCCGATCTTTTCGAGCACCTTGATCGAGCCGGCGTTCTCCGGGTTGGTAATCGCCAGCACGCGGCGCAGGCCGAGCGCGCCCGAGGCGTAGCTCATCACGGCGGCGGCGGCTTCGTAGGCGTAGCCCCGCGAACGGAAGTGCGGGAGAAAGGCGTAGCCGATGTCTGCGTCGGGCAAAGCGTCGCGCTTCACCAGACCGCAGATGCCCGCGGGCGTCTGTGAGTCTTTCAACTCCACGAGCCACAAGCCGAATCCGTGCCGCGCGTAGCTCTCGACCGGCCCTTCCAAAATATACCGCGCCGCGTCTTCGTGCGTCCGCACGCTCCTGTCGCCGATGTAGCGCAAGAAGGAGGGATCGTTCAGCAGTTCGAGGATGAACGCGGCATCGCCCGCGTCTAACGGGCGAAGATTCAAACGCTCTGTTTCGATGATGTTCACACGTTGGCTTCCGTTTCGTTGCGTGTTGATTAAACGACTCACTGGCGAGAATAAAATCCGTCGAACGACTTCGTCCAATTCTGGCCGCCGTCCGTGGAGATGTTCCACTCTTGCTCGACCCTTCCGTCGGCCAGCAGAGTCCAGCTAATCCGGTTAATAATTTGCCCTTTCGGCGTGACGCGGACGCCGGATAAAATCATCACTTTATCTTCCAGCGACCCGCTCAGGTGCAACACTTGGCCGCCGCCGCCGACCCAGTGTTGATTCCACTTACCGAGTTTATTATCGAAGTAGTTGAGGCTCGTGCCCGGAATGCCGTCGCGCCCCATCCAGCTTTCCAGTATGGCGCAGCCGTTGGCGACTTTCGTGATCTCACTCCGCCCGATCTCCATCCCTTTTGCATCCTTCACCACCCACTTCCCCACCCAGAAATCAAACTGCCGAAACGTAGGCTCGGCGCAGGGATTCGGGGGAGCGGCGGGCGTTTGTGCAGGAGTTTGCGGCGTCGCAGTTGTGGCGGGCGGTTGCTGTTGCTGCTGTTGCCGGCGCAAAAGTTTTCCGAACGATGCGACGGGAGACAGGGCGCACAGCAGTAACAAGAAGAGCACGAAGGGAACTTTTTTCATGTCATTCGACTCCGATTACACGTTTGCAGGCAAGGCGACCTTGAGCGGGGGAAACGCGCTCAGTATATCGCTCATGGGTCAGTTTATCTACGGCTATCTTCAACTGTGTGTTGGGCGGGGCGCGATGTTAAAATAGCGTGCAATGAATCAAGGAACGCATCTCACGGGGTTGGACGCGACGGAGTTGTCGGCGTTTGTCGAAAGTTTGGGCGAACCCGCGTATCGCGGGCGGCAGTTGTTCGGCGCGCTGCATCGCCGCCGCCTGCGTTCGTTTGAAGAGATGACGGACTTGCCAAAGAATTTTCGCGCGATGCTCGCCGAACGCGCCACCGCTTCGACCCTGACCGTCGAATCGCGCTACATCTCGGAAGACGGCACGCGCCGTTATTTGATGAAGACGCACGACGGCCTGCCCGTCGAGACCGTCTTCATTCCCGAAGAGCGGCGCGACACGATCTGTTTCTCGTCGCAATCGGGCTGCCCTCTGCAATGCAGTTTTTGTCTGACGGCGAAACTCGGACTTTTGCGTACGCTCACGGCGGGCGAGATCGTCGAACAGATCGTGATCGCTTTGAACGACGCATACGGCACGGGCGTTAAAACTCCGCGCGGGACGAACCTCGTGGCGATGGGCGCGGGCGAACCGTTCCTCGCCTTCGAGTCGCTGATGAAAGCTCTCTCGATCATGGCAGACCCCGCCGGTCTGCATATCGTGCCGAACCGCGTCACCGTCTCGACCGCGGGCATCGTGCCGCGCATACGCGAACTCGCGCGCGTCCCGCAGCGTCCGCATCTCGCCATCTCGCTCGCCGCGCCGACCGACGAAGAGCGCAACGTCTTGATGCCGATCAATCGCAAGTGGCCGCTCGCAGAGTTGCTCGACGCGTGCAAAGAGTTTGAGTCGTCTCTGAAACCGGGCGAGCGTTTCACCTTCGAGTACGTCATGCTCGACGGCGTGAACGACTCGGACGAGCACGCGCGCCAACTGGCGAATCTGCTCAACCGACACGAACTGCGCGCGAAGGTCAACCTGATCCCGCACAACCCGGCCGACCCTCTGCCCTATCGCCCGACGCCGCTCGCACAAGTGGAGCGATTCAAAAGCATCCTCGAAGCGAAGGGCGTGCGCGCCTATGTGCGCCGCCCGCGCGGGCGAGACATCTACGCCGCCTGCGGCCAACTCGCCGCGCGCCGTCCCGTAAACAACCTGAACCCGCAAACGCTGCATCAACTAACGGGCTGACCGCCCGACCTCGAAAATCAAGA
>DASYMM010000621.1:0-1557 GCA_036009085.1 Pyrinomonadaceae bacterium
CAGGAGCGAGCGCAGGAAAGAGCCTGCGCGCGGGTCGTTGCCGAAGAGAGAGGTGAGTTGGATGCGAACGTCCGTGCCGCCGATGGGCGAAACGAGCGCGGCGTAGAGTTGGCGGTCGCTGCCCGGCGGAATGGGCGCGGCCTCGCCTTCGGGCAGGCTGTAGAAGCCGCTGCGCGAACGCACGCTCAGGCCGGGGCGACGCACGCGGACTTTGATTTCGTGAAACCGCTTGCCTTTGAAGGTCGTCTCCGTCGGGCGGTAGCCGATCAGGTAGTAGCCGCGCTGGTCGCGGAACACGCGACCCAAAGCCTGACTCAGATCGTTGCCGGAGTGGATGAAGCGACCGCCGGTGTTTTCGGCCATGAAGTTGAGGCCGTTCTGCGACTCCCAGAAAGAGGCCGCGCGCGAAGTTTGCAGCGCGGGCGCATCGTCCGCCGATACGTCGTCCTGCGCGGAGATGTTGTAGGGGTTGACCAAGCCGCGCGCGTCAATCGTGTAGATGACGACGGAGGAGCGTGCGGCGGCGTCAACCAACTGGCGCAGGGCTTGCTCGACGCACAGAGCGGTGTCGCCGTTGCCCGCGCCCCGGCCAAGCGGCAGCCCGTTGGAGAAATAGACGACGGACTTGCGCCCCGGCAGCGAACGCATGCGGCGCACGAGATGTGTGAGCGCAACCACGTGGGAGGCGATGCGCTGGCAGCGTGGTCCGACGACCGAGCTTTCCATGCGCTCGCGTGCCGCGCGCGTCTCCGCGTTCTCGAAGGTGGGCATGCCGCCCGGTTGTATCTTCAAAGTGTCGTCCCTGCGCGCCGCTTCTACGTCGTCCGCGTCGTCGCCGGACGAAGGCAGCCAGCGCACCTTCCCGACGGCGAGCGCGAGTTGTCTCCTGTCGGTCGTGAACTGCTGCAAGGCTCCGCCGCTGCGCGACAACTGTATGACGGCGACCAGATCGTTCGGCTGCACCTGTTCATCCACATACTTCTTGAGCGCGTCGTGCACGGCGTCCGTGCTGCCGAAGGAGAGATTGCCTACGACGAGCGCCATCGTGCGGCGCACCTGTTCGGGGCGCAGGCGCACGGGCGTCGGCGGCAGCGGCGGCGCGTTCTTGTCCTTCGCCGCTCGCACGGGCGATGCGTCGGCTGCGGCGGCAGACGCGAGCGCGGGTTCGAGCGGGATGAAAGAGAGATTGGTGATCTGCTGCGGTCGCCCGTCTTCGAGCAACTCGAAATCTTCGGCACGCAGATCGGGCACGACGCGCCCGTCCTTATCCGTCACCACCGCGTCCACCTGCACGAGGTTCGTCGTGATCCGTACCACTTCGTCGCCCGCGTCCGCGCCCCGCTGTGGCGGCGAGGGCTGCTGCGCGGAGAGCGGCGGCGCAAGAAGCATGAGCATCAAGGCGTGCGCGAGCATTCGCTGTGCGTTCATTTCGCCCTCCCTTTATTCGCGCTCCGACTATTTCGGGTCTGCTCCCACGATCTCGAAATCGCTCCACTGAGTCGCCGTGCGGTGCTTCTCCTTGGCGAGCGCATCGGTGACGACGATTTGGAGGATGTA
>DASYMM010000622.1:0-4527 GCA_036009085.1 Pyrinomonadaceae bacterium
TTTCGTCGAGGACGCGTAGTTCGATGCGGTTTGATAATTCTGCCTTTTCAATTCGAGTTAATGTGTCGTAGTCAATACCTGATTCCTTTGCCAACCAGTAGCGAGAACGCTCCCGATCCTCAAGGAGTTGCGTGAGTCTAATCTCAATCATCCGCCCCTTATATCACAGCGTTACGTATTGACATTAGACCGTACTATTGCGGTATCCCTTGCTATTGCGGTATAGTAACGTTGAATTATTGTAAGGGGGTTGCACGCCGGTTAAGCGATAGCGACCCACATTGTTCAACCACCAGACCCGCCTTGATCAACCACCAAAAGGGAGGTTGCCGTGAGTCTTGCAGATGAGTTGCCGGAGGATGACGAAGAGTTGATTGTTGATCAGGAGTGGCTGGCGGGGGCGGTCGAGTCAATTTTGAAGGGCGACGCGGATGCGCCGGAGACGTTGGCGAGGGTGTTCATCAGTTTTAGGGATGCCCTCAGGGGCGGGTTGCGGGGGATGAATCAGTTGGACGAGGCTTTGGTGGCGACAATCGAAGTGATTTATCTGCAATCGAGGGCGCATGTGGCTGCGCTCAAGTTGTATGTGTTGGCGCAGGAGGGACATTTGAGGGTGGAGGATGAGCCGTTGAATGTGCTTGGCGGGGCAATCGCAAGGAGCAGGAAGGGCGCGGAACGAGAGAGGGTTTAAGGCGCGGGGTCGTGTGCGGCGTCGTGCGTAGGGAGAGACTTAGCGGGGCTAACAAAACTTCGTGCGGGGAAAGAATTGAACCACGAAACCACGCCAAGCAACACGAAAGAGCACTAATCATGTTCGTGTTGTTTCGTGTGATTTCGTGGTTACATGTTTTTGTTAGCTGTTCTTAAAGG
Organism: Pyrinomonadaceae bacterium; assembly: GCA_036009085.1. Taxonomy (GTDB): domain Bacteria; phylum Acidobacteriota; class Blastocatellia; order Pyrinomonadales; family Pyrinomonadaceae; genus JAIVJZ01. Next base: position 871 of record DASYMM010000622.1, read on the forward strand.
GGCGGTTTGTCCATGAAGGTGCGTTGCCAGAGTTCGAGGGTGAGGAGTTGGAAGACCTGGAGGTTGTAGTCTTCGCGGCCGGAGAGGTTGGCGTCGATGATGCGGCGGACTTCCTGTGGGCGGAAGAGGCCGCGGCGGCGGACGGTTTCCTCCGATAACAAATCTTCGACCATGGGGCGGAGCGCGCCACGTAGCCAGGAGCGGACGGGTGCGCCGAAGCCAGCCTTTTTGCGCCAGACGACATCGTGTGGGAGGAGACTTTCGGCGGCGCGTTTGAGGATGTACTTTCGTTTGAGGCCGCGCAGCTTGAGGTTGACGGGCATGCGTGCGGCGAGTTCGACGAGTTCGACGTTGAGGAAGGGGACGCGCACTTCGAGTGTGGCGGCCATTGAGGTCTTGTCCGTGTAGGCGAGGTTGAGGCAGGGGAGGAAGGTTTTCAGGTCAACGTAGAGCAGTCGGTTGAGCGGGGCGGCGTCGCGGACGCGCGCGAAGTGGCGTCGGTGTTCGCAGTAGGCGTCTGATTCGCGCGTGGCGTCGTTGAGGTCGTCGGTGTAGAGGCGGCGTTTGGCGGCGTCTGTGAAGTAGGTGCCGAAGCCGAGATAGCGCGCCTCGAAATCGAGCGCGGCGCTCTGGGCAAACTTCTTGGCGTTGCGCATGGGCGCGGTGAGCCGACCGGGCAGGCCGCCCGGCAGAAACTCCGCGAGCGCGCGCATCAGTGGGCGTCGAAAACTCAGTGGCACGGGGTCGAGCGCGCCCGCGAGACGCATCGCGAGTTGGCGCGGGTAGCCTGCGAAGATTTCGTCGCCGCCGACGCCCGACAGGAGCACCGTCAAACTCTCGCGCGCCGCGCGTGAGACGAGATAGCTCGTGATGACCGCAGGGTCGGCGACGGGTTCGTCCATGTGATAGACGAGTTTTGGCAGCAGGTCGCACACGTCGGGTTTGAGCATCAACTCGTGATAGTCGGTGTCGAGAAGTTTGCCGACCTGTCGCGCCCAACGTGCGTCGTCGGGGATGATGTCGTAGCGCAAGTCGGCTGGCTCGATGCCGACCGTGTAGGTGGAGACGCGCCGCCCGTCGCCGTGGCGTCTCATCAGGGCGACGATGGAAGATGAATCCACGCCGCCCGACAGGAACGCGCCGAGCGGCACGTCCGCCACCATCTCCATCCCGACGACGCGCTCCAGAGTTTCGAGCACCTGGTCGCGCCACCACGTCTCGCTTCGGCCCTCTTCGATCTCCGCGAAGGAAACGTCCCACCACTCGCGCACCTCCATCTCGCCCGCGCGCCACTTCAAGAAGTGCGCGGGCGGGAGTTTGCGTATGCCTTGAAAGACCGTGTGCGGGTCGGGCGTCCAGAGAAAGGTGAGATATTGATCGAGCGCCTCGCGGTCGAGAGCGCGCGGAACGAGTCCCGACGCGAGGATCGCTTTGATCTCCGACGCGAAGACGAACGACGCGCCCGCCGCTGCCTCCGCATCGCTCGCGTGCGCGCCGTCTTCATCCGGCGAGCCGAACGCGTAATAGAGCGGCTTGATGCCGAGGCGGTCGCGCGCTAGCGTCAACTCCTGCTCGGCTGCGTCCCACAGGGCGAAGGCGAACATGCCGTTCAGACGCGTGAGCGAGTTTGTGCCCCATTCGGCGTAGGCCGCGAGCAAGACTTCCGTGTCGCAGTCGGTGCGAAAGCGATGGTTTAAGCTTTCGAGTTCCTTGCGGAGTTCGCGGTAGTTGTAAATCTCGCCGTTGAAGGTGACGGAGTAACGACCGTCGGCGTAGTGCATCGGTTGATGCCCGGCCTCGCTCGTGTCAATGATTGACAGACGCCTGTGGCCGAGACACGCACGCAGCCCCTCGCGACCCACGGGCGCGCCGGTCCACACACCTTCGTCGTCGCGCCCGCGATGCTCTATAGACCGCAACATCGCGCCGATGCGCCGCTCCGGGTCTCGGCTAATTAGTCCGGCTATTCCACACATAAAAGTCTGGAGTCTCGGAGTCTGGAGTCTCGAAGTCTTAAGTCATGGTTTTTGACTTTAGACTCCAGACTCCAGACTCCAGACTTTCAAGGGCTGTCCTATGCGCAGGGATTCGCGTATGCGGAAGGTGGCGCGCGTGGTGGCGGCGAGGTCTTGGAGGGCGATGGGCGCGGGCGCGCCTTCCCTGACCATCGCGCAGAGGGCGCGCACTTCTTCCGTCTGGCCTTTGTCCTGCGCACGCAGTTTTGTGCGGCGTTCGCGCCAGCCTTCGTAGAGCGCGGCGGAGCGAAAGTCTTCGATGACGAAAGTTTTGCCGCCGCCGAAAATCTCTATGCGCTCTTTCGGGAGCGCGCGGTCGCCTTCTGCGAGATAGGCGATTGAGCCGTTTGAGCCGTCGCTGAAACGCAGGGTGATCATCACGGAGTCTTCGTCAACGATCTCCTCGTTGCGGCTGGCAATCGCTTCGGCAGAGACGCGCGTGGTGATGGCTCCGGTTAGAAAATGCATCAGGTCGATGAAGTGGCAGACTTCGCCGATGATGCGCCCGCCGCCTTCGCGCGCGTCCTGAATCCAACTCGTGCGCGGGATGCGCCCGGCGTTGACGCGGTAGAGAATGGAGAGCGGTTCGCGGCGCGCGGCGAACGCTTGCGCGGCCTCGCGCGCCAGCGGCGAGAAGCGACGATTGTAGCCGACCAGCAGACGCCCGCCCTTCGATGAGCGCGCCGCTTCAAGCACGCCGTCCAACTCTTCGTCGTTCAAGGCAAGCGGTTTTTCCACGAAGACGTGCCGCCCCGCTTCGAGCGCGCGTCGAGCGAGCGGCGCGTGCGAATCGTGGCGCGTGGCGATGACGATCAAGTTCGCCGACGGGTCTGCGATCACTTCTTCCGCTCCGGCGACGATGCGCGCAAACTCGTACTTCTCGCCGATACCACGCGCGTTGATGCCGGAAGCCGTCGCGATTGAAGCGAAGGACGCGCCCGCCGCCTTGAAGTTCGGCAGCAGAAACTTTTGCGCGTAGCTGCCCGCGCCGATGAGCCCCACGCGTACCGCCGCCGCAGTCGTCGCTTGCGCCGCGTCGCGGTCGGTGCGGTCTTCGCTCCCGCGCAGGTTAATCGTCCGCACGAGTTCGCGCTCGGTGTCGTAGTTGAGCACGATGCCGAGGTAAGGCTCCTTCGTCTCGCCCGCGATCAAGTTGTAGGCGCGCTCGCCGTCCGCGATGGAAAACCGGTGCGAGATGAGCGGCGCGATCCTGACGTTCCCCGCCGCCACGAGATCGAGAAAGGCTTCGATGTTGCGTCCCTCCGTCCAGCGCACGTAAGCGAACGGGTAATCGTGGCCGCGCTCCTCGTACTCCGCGTCGTAGCGACCCGGCCCATACGACATCGAAACTTTGAGCGTCAGTTCGCGCTCGTAATAAATTTTGCGCGGGACGTTCATCCCGACGAGGCCGACGGCGACGACGCGCCCCTTGAGACGCGAAATCTCACCCGCCAGTTCGACCGGCTGATCAGAGGCGGTGGCCGCCGTAATCAACACCGCATCCGCGCCGCGCCCGCGCGACCAGTCCGTAACAGCCTGCAACGCCCCTCCGCCGGACACGCAGCCGCCTTCTGCGCCGAGCCGCCGCGCGAGCGCGACTTTCGACGCATCGAGATCAATGCCGAAGACGCGGCAGCCGTTC
>DASYMM010000623.1:0-2897 GCA_036009085.1 Pyrinomonadaceae bacterium
AGCAGTTCTCTCTTTATCATCCCGTCGTGCGAAAAGTTATTTCAGCCGCCGCAATGCGCGAGATTGATCGTCTGACCACGGAACGATACGCCACGCCGTCGCTCCTGCTCATGGAAGCCGCCGCCGACGCCGCGGCGCAGATTATCGTCGCACGTCTCTCGAATGGCGCATCAGGCAGACGCGTCCTGATTCTTTGCGGGCGCGGCAACAACGGCGGCGACGGAGCCGCACTGGCGCGCACGCTGTCGCTCAAGGGCGCGCTCGTCGAGCTTATTTTGTTCGGACGAATCGAAGACGCGCGCGGCGACGCCCGCACAAACTTCGAGATCGTGCGCCAACTCGCCGCTTCCGCACAAAAAAATGAGACGGCGAGCGAGGCGGCGGCGACCGCGCAGCTATCTTTCATCGAATGTGCGGACGAAGAGGCTTGGCGCGAGTTTCAAGCGGCGCACAAAAGCTACGACGTGATCGTTGACGCGTTGTTCGGCACGGGTCTCACGCGCCCGCTCGCAGGCGTCTACACTTTGGTCATCGAGCATCTGGCGCAGTTGCGAAAAACCCGCGACGAACAGGGCGACGGTCATCCTTTGATCGTCTCGCTCGACGTGCCCTCCGGCCTCAACGCCGACGAGGCCGAGCCAATCGGCGACGCGGTGGAAGCAGACCTCACCGTCACCTTCACCGCGCCGAAACCGGCGAACGTCCTACCGCCCGCGTCTTTCGCCAACGGCCAACTCCACGTCGCAGGCATCGGCTCGCCCGCTGCCCTGCTTGACGGAGACGACTCGCAGCTTTTCCTCACCGAACGCGAGGACGCCCGCGCTTGGCTCGAACAGACGCGCTACCGCCCCGGCTCCTACAAAAACACGCACGGCCACGCACTCGTCATCGCAGGCTCGCGGCAGATGTCCGGCGCGGCGGTGCTGTGCGGCAACGCGGCGATGCGCGCGGGCGCGGGACTCGTCACCATCGCCACGCCCGCGTCAGCCCTGCCCGCCGTCGCCGCGCGCGTCATGCCCGAAGTGATGACCGCCGGACTGGCAGAGTTGAATCAAGCGACGACTCAAGCGACGACCCAAGCGACGACTCAAGAGGGACAAGCCGGAACAGGCGAGCCAGCAGATGACGCGCGCGTCTTGAGCGAGACGGCCATCGAACAGGCTTTGCAACTCGCCGTGCGCGCAGATGCCGTCGCCATCGGCCCCGGCCTCACCTCTGCCACGCACATCCGCCGCCTCGTGCGCGCCATCGTCGAAGGACGCACATCTCCGGTCGTCATTGATGCCGACGGGCTGAACGCGCTCGCCCCCTGGCCTGCGGACTTGCGCGGCACGCGCGCCCGCCCGCTCATACTTACGCCGCACCCCGGCGAGATGCGTCGGCTCACAGGCGCGCAACAGGCTGACGGAGATTCGCACGCCGGACGCGTCGAACTTGCCAGAGACTTCGCCGTCGCGCACGAACTCGTCCTCGTCTTGAAAGGCGCGCGCACGCTCATCGCCGCGCCCGACGGACGCGTCGCCATCAACCCGACAGGCAACGCCGGGACGGGCACGGCGGGCGCGGGCGACACCTTGACGGGCATCATCACAGGTTTCGTCGCACAGTCGCGCGGCGCGTTCGGAGACGCGGCGGATGTCTTCGAGGCTGTCGTCGCAGCCGTCTATGTCGCCGGACTCGCGAGCGATCTCGCCGCGCAAGCGATAGGGATGCGCGCGCTCGTCGCCTCAGACATCAGCCGTCATCTCGGCGCGGCCTTTCGCGCGCTCGACCCCGCGGGTGAACGTCCATGACGCGCGCTTCCGATTTCGATTCAACTTCCCCGTTTGACCCGGCGGGCGAATGGACTTCGCACAATCCGGCGGAGACGTTTGCGCTCGGCGAACGGATGGGCGAACATCTGTCGGGCGGCGAGATAATTTTGCTCGACGGCGCGCTCGGTGCGGGCAAGACGATCTTCGTGAAAGGGCTGGCGAGCGCGCTCGGGCTGGACGAGCACGACATCACCAGCCCGTCCTTCACGCTCGTCAACCGTTACGAAGCGCGACTGACGCTCTATCACCTCGACCTGTACCGCCTCGCCGACGGCGCATCGGCGGCCTACGCTGTTGACCTCGACGAACTGCTCTCGGACGAGCAGGCCGTCATCGTCATCGAATGGGCGGAACGCCTGCGCAACTATCCGCTGCCCGCGCCCGTCTATCGCATACGTATCGAAGGCGACGGCGAAGAAGTTCGCCGTCTCACCGTCGTCAAAGAATGAAAGCGGCGGCGGCTCGCCCCGCGTAAGTTGGGCGGCTATGTTAGAATTTGCCGGAGACAACTTATTAACAGAGGAGAAATTTAGTTATGCCTTATCCAGAGATTATGATTCGCCCGATGCGCGAGGAGTTAACGCGGCTCGGCATTGAAGAAGCGCGGACGCCCGAGCAAGTTGACGAAGCGATCAAGGGGTCGGAAGGCACGGTGATGGTCGTCGTCAATTCCGTCTGCGGTTGCGCGGCGGGCAAAGCGCGCCCCGGCATCGCGCGCGCCATGCAACACACGACGCGCCCCGCACGCGCCATCACGGTCTTCGCCGGAGCCGACATCGAAGCGACCGCGCAAGCGCGCGCCTACTTCACCGGACATCAACCGTCTTCGCCCTCCATCGCCCTCCTGAAAGACGGCCAACTCGTCTACATCATGGAGCGTTACCAGATCGAAGGCAAAGACGCCCCCACCATCGCCGACGAACTCGCCCGCGCCTTCGACCAGCATTGCTCGACCACGAGCGCCGCCAACGCTTAATTAAAGTGGCGAGTGACGAGAGGAAAGCCGTGAATCGTGAATCGTAATTCGTGAATAGCTGAAGAACCGCTTTCTTCTATTCACGAATTACGATTCACGATTCACGG
>DASYMM010000624.1:0-11227 GCA_036009085.1 Pyrinomonadaceae bacterium
CATCGCCACCTTCGACCCGACGCTCTACGATCCCACGCGTCTAGCCAGCACGGGCAGCGGCTTCGTGCAGGCCGGAAACGTGATTCCCGAATACGATCTGGCGAGCGTGCCGAACGTCAGCGATTCGGTCTTGCGTAGCAAAGACGCGAACAACTTCGCGCCGCGCGTCGGCTTCGCCTATTCGCCGCTCGACTCGAACCGTCTCGTCTTTCGCGGCGGCTACGGCATCTTCTACTCGCGCACGTCGTTTCAGTACATCACCCTGAACGTCATCGCGCCGCCCACGTTCGTCTTCGGCGCACGCGTCGCGGGCGTCACCGAAGCGGGATTCATTCCCGTCTCAAACCCGTTCTTCCCCGCGCCCACGCAGAACCAGTTCCCAACCTTCATCCCGACCGTCGCGCTCTCCGGCACGCTCTTCGACCCCAACATCCGCACGCCCTACCTGCAACAGTACAACGCGAGCGTCCAGTATGAACTCTTCCGCAACTACCTCGTCGAACTCGCCTACGTCGGCACGCACGGCGTCAATTTGTTTCGCCAGATCGGCATCAATCAGGCGCGTCTTGCCAGTCCGGCGAACCCGGTCGTCAATCGCGTGACGGGCGCGGTCATCACGACCAACACCACCGCGAACGCCGCGCTGCGTGCGCCGATTCAAGGCGCGGGCATCAACAACTTCTTCCAGAATCAATCAACCGCGCAGTCGAGCTACAACTCGATGCAGGCGAGTCTGACGAAGCGTTTCTCGAACGGCCTCTCGTTCCTCGCCTCGTACACGTTCGCCAAGTCCATTGACAACGCATCTGGACAGGGCGGCGGCCCCGGCACGGGCGGCGTCTTGAATCCCGGCGCGGTCGGCGAGACTTCGAGCATCCTCGGCAACCAACTCGACAACCGCGCCAACCGTGGCGTCTCCGACTTCGACCGCACGCATCGCTTCGTCCTGAGCGGCATCTACGCCCTGCCGACGCCCGCCTTCGCGCGCGACTCCGCTATCGGGCGCGCGCTCCTCGGCAACTTCCAACTCGGCGCGATCATCACCGCCCAATCCGGTCTGCCGATTGACATCGTAGACTCGGGCGCGGGTTCCTTCTACGGTCTGAGCGGCGCGGTGCTCTCGCGTCCCAACTTCGCCCCCGGCGCGACACGCGAAACCGCCATGAGCAACATCCCCGCCGGTTACTACTTCAACCCGCTGGCCTTCGCACGCCCCACGGTGCTGGCGGGGGCGGTCATTCCGAGTTCGGGCGGCACGGCGGTAGCGGGCGCGGCGGGCACGGACATCGGCGCAATCGGGCGCAACATCCTGCGCGGCCCGAGCCAGAAGAACGTGGACTTCTCCGTCATCAAACGCTTCCCGATTGACGAACGCCGGAGCATCGAATTCCGCTCCGAGTTCTTCAATCTCTTCAATCAGGTGAACTTCGCCAACCCGATCAGCGACGTGAACGCCGTCGCCGCGTCCGGCGGCAGCCTCAACGCCACGACCGGGCAGATCATCACCCCCGGCAATTTCGGTCGCATCATCTCGACGAGCAACAACCCGCGCCTGATTCAATTCGCGCTGAAACTCAACTTTTAAAGACAGTGACAAGTGACGGGTGACAAGGGACGAGTTGGAAAACAGGTCAATCGTGAATCGTGAATCGATAAAAGCCGTCAATCGTGAATAGACGAAAACAGTTTTCGTCTATTCACGATTGACGATTCACGTCTTTTCTAACTTGTCACCTGTCACTTGTCACTCGTCACTGAGGTTAAGAGATGTTTGTTAGAGATTGGCTTGCGCGCCGCGCCGTGCTCTCGCGGGACAAGTTAGCTATCACCGACCTGCAAAACGGCGTCGAACTCACTTATCAACAGCTCGACGCGCGCGCGACGCGACTCGCCAACTACCTGCGCGACCGCGTGGGCGTCGAAAGCGGCGACCGCATCAGTGTGCTCTCGACCAACCGCGCAGGCATCCTCGAAGCCTTCTTCGCCGCCGCCAAACTGACCGCCGTGCTCGTTCCGCTCAACTACCGTCTGACGGCCAGCGAACTCGGCTACATCCTCGAAGATTGCCAGCCGCAGACGTTGCTCTACGAACGCGCGTTCGCAGAGGTAGTCGGCGATTTGCGCGCGCGCGGGGCGGTCAGGCACAGCATCGCGTTTGACGGCGACAGCGGGGCGGCCAACGTCTGTTACGAAGATGCGCTCGCGGCGTCGAGCGTGAAGATGATCGAGGTCGAATCTTTCGACCCCGAAATGCCGGTGCTCATCATTTACACGTCGGGCACGACCGGCCACCCGAAGGGGGCTGTGCTCTCGCATCGTATGCTCGCGTGGAATTCCATCAACACGAATCTCGCGTGGGACATCGTCAAGTCGGACGTGACGACCGTGCACGCGCCGCTCTTTCACACGGGCGGCTTCAACGTGCTCACGCTGCCCCTGCTCCACATCGGCGCGAGCGTCGTGATCCTGCCAGCCTTCGACGCCGGACGCGTGCTTGAGATCATCGAGCGTCATCGCTGCACGATCTTTTTCGGCGTGCCGACGATGTTTCAGTTGATGCTCGAATCGCCGCGATTTGCGACGACGGATTTTAGTTCCGTGCGTTATTTTCTCTCCGGTGGCGCGCCCTGCCCCGTGCCGCTCATCGAAGCCTACCAGCGGCGCGGCATCTCTTTCCTGCAAGGCTACGGCTTAACCGAGGTCGGCCCCAATTGCTTCATCCTCGGCGAAGAAGATTCCCTGCGCAAAGCCGGTTCGATTGGCTTCCCGACCTTCCACAGCGCGGCGCGCATCGTGGACGCCGGCGGCGACGTGGCGCGCGGCGAAATCGGAGAGTTGTGGTTGAGCGGCGGCCACGTCTGTTCCGGCTACTGGCGGAACGAGGAAGCGACGCAGGCTGCGCTCTGCGACGGCTGGTTTCACACGGGCGATCTGGCGCGGCAGGACGAAGAGGGTTATTACTACATCGCCGGGCGCGTAAAAGACATGATCATTTCGGGCGGCGAAAACATCTATCCGGCGGAGGTCGAAGCCGTGCTACAGGAGCATCCGGCCATCGCCTGCGCCGCCATGTTCGGCCTGCCCGATGCGAAGTGGGGAGAGATCGCGGTGGCGGCCATCGTCAAACGCCAACATGTGACGAGCGACGAAATCATCGAGTTTTGCGCGACGCGGCTCGCGCGCTATAAGCTGCCGAAGCAGGTCTTCTTTGTCGAAGAGTTGCCGCTTTCGGCGTCGGGCAAGGTGCTCAAACGAACGCTCAGAGAGCAAGCGGAGCAAAACCTGCTTCCGGTTGCGTCCTCATAACGGAAGGGACAAATTCAAGCATGAAACGTCGGTTCGCACTGAGCATCAAGCTGAGCCTTACGCTCGCGGCGTGGCTCCTCATTTTGAACGGCGCGGCGTTCGCGGGTAGCTGGTCGCAGGGAAGCGTGACGAACGCGGCGGGCACGCGCAACTTTAAGTTGTGGGTGCCGGAAGGCTACAACAAAAAGGCCGCCGCGCCGCTCGTCCTGATGCTTCATGGCTGCTTGCAGACGCCCGACGACTTCGCCAATGGCGCGCAGATGAACGCAGTCGCGGACGCGCATAACTTTCTCGTCGTTTATCCTGAGCAACCCGCGACGGCCAACCCTTACAAATGTTGGAACTGGTTCGACCCCGCGCACCAGGCGCGCGGCGCGGGCGAGCCTTCGCTGCTCGCGGCAATCGTCGCAGACGTTCGCGCCACGCACAAAGTTGATCCGGATCGTGTCTATGCTGTCGGGGTGTCGGCGGGCGGCGCGATGGTTTCGATTATGGGGGCGGCCTATCCCGAACTCTTCAACGGCCTCGGCGTGTGCGCCGGAATGGAATACAAAGCGGCGACGAATGTTGCCGGCGCGTTGGCGGCGCAAAAGAGCGGCGGGGCTGATCCGAACGCGCAAGGGACACAAGCCTATCAAGCGATGTCCGGCGCGGCGGAAGCGACGCACGATAAGACGAGCCGACGCTCCGCGCCCGTCGTCGCGCGACGGCGTCCGCTTCGGGTCATCGTCTTTCACGGCACGCTTGACACAGTGGTCAGTCCCGTCAACGGCGAGCAAGTCGTCACCCAATGGGCGCAGACCAACGACTGGCTCGACGACGCGCGCGACAATAACAGCGTTGACGACACGGCGGACGCCACCACGAAGGGAACTGTGCCCAACGGCTATAACTTCACGCGCTATGTTTACACGGACGCGAAGGGCAAACCCCTGGTGGAAAAGTGGCTCGTCGAGGACATGAAACACGCGTGGCCGGGCGGCTCGACAAACGGATCGTACACCGATCCGAAAGCTCCCAACGCGAGCGAGGAGATTTGGCGTTTCTTTCAACAAACGCCCGGACGCTCGCAAGGTAGTCGGCCGCAAGGCAGCACTCCGAAGCGAAGACGCTAGTCAACTTTATGCACGCGGAAACAACAGTCAAGCCTTTGGTCGCGGATGCCGAGCGGGACGCGGTTCCGGCATATTCGTGGTACGCGCTCGCGGTGCTCACGCTCGTCTACGTCCTGAATTTCCTCGACCGCTCGCTCATCTACATCCTGTTCACGCCGATCAAACGCGAGATGGCGCTCACCGATCTGCAACTCGCGCTCTTAGGCTCCACCTCCTTCGTCATCTTCTACACACTGCTCGGCATTCCCTTCGGCAGGCTGGCGGACAGAGTTAACCGGAAGCGTCTGATCGCGGCGGGGCTGGCCGTGTGGAGTCTCTTTTCGGGGCTGACGGGTTTCGCCGACGGCTTCTGGCAAATATTTTTCTGTCGCGTCATGGTCGGAGTCGGGGAAGCGACGCTCGGCCCCGCCGCGCTCTCGCTCTTAAGCGACTACTTCCCGCAGCGCATGCGCGCGACGGTCGGGGCGATCTATTCGAGCGGCATCGCGGCGGGCGGCGGCATCGCGTTTTTTCTCGGCGGCTGGATCGGGGGCGCACTCGGCTGGCGTTGGGCTTTCTACCTGCTCGGCTTTCCCGGACTCGTGCTGTGCGTCATCGTCCTCGGCCTGCGCGAAGTCCAGCGTGGACGAACCGAAGTCGAGCCGCCCATTGCCCTGCCCGATAGTGCGACGAAGGAGACGACGAAGCGTGATTGGAGCATCATCTTCAAATCCGTGCCGCTGCGTTTCCACTGTCTGGGCTACGCGCTCTTTGCGCTGGCGGCCAACAGTTTGACGATGTGGGGGCCGTCCTTCTTCACGCGCGTGCATGGCGTTGACATCGCCACCTTCGGGCGCGTGGCCGGGACGCTCGCGCTCTTCGGCGGCGTGCTCGGCACGATCCTCGGCGGCCACTTCGCGGATCGTCTGCGGCGACACGGGCGCGGCGGGCGCATGCTCTTCACGGCCACCGGCGCGCTCGCCGCCATTCCGCTCTGGTTCATCCTGCTCTTTAGCAACACACCGGCCTTGCTCATCGCTGCGGCTTTCATCATGTACGGCGTCGCGCTGATGTGGTTGGGGCCGGCCGCCGCCGACGTGCACGACATCGTCGGGCCGAAACTGCGTGGACTCGGTATCGGCGTCTATTTCTTCACCGTCAACGTCATCGGCTACGGCATCGGCCCGCCCATCTTCGGCAAAGTCAACGACCTCGCGGGCGTCTCCGCAAACCCGCAGAGAATGCGCTACGCGCTCCTGATCGCCCCGCTCGCCTGCCTCTTGAGTGCGTTATCGCTGCTGATAGGCAGTCGCAAACTTCAAGCCGAAGAGCGAAAGCTGGCGCGTCCGGCCTGACACTCTCGACGCGACGGGAGAGGGCTTGACAACCCGTTAAGCGATGCATACAGTTTGCCTGTACATGATGAATACGGTTGAAGCCATCACACTAACTGCGGCAGACGCCACGACCGACTTTGCACGGACGAACCTTTGCGCCTGTATGCCTTGTTGTTGTCGCCGTTCGTCGAGCGGGGCGAGGTGTATGGCATAAACGGCCTTCATTTTATGTGCATTCATCCGGCGACCGCTCCCCGCGAGCGGTCGTTTTCTTTTGCGCGAACCTCATTAAGAAGTGCGTCGAAAAAACTGTGAATAGTATTTCCCCAAAAGAATCACACAACTCGATCACGGCACGCGTTGATTTGATGTCGAGCATCGGGCGGACGCCGTTGCTGCGTCTGGAACGCGTCGCGGGCGAGCTACCCGCGGGCGTTGAAGTCTACGCGAAGGCGGAGCATTTGAATCCGGGCGGCTCTGTGAAAGACCGTCCGGCGCGCGCGATGATTCTAGAAGGCGAACGCGCCGGACTCCTCCATCGCGGCAAAATCATCCTCGACGCGACAAGCGGCAACACAGGCATCGCCTACGCCATGCTCGGCGCGGCGCGCGGCTACCGCGTCACGCTCTGCCTGCCGAAGAACGCAAGCTTCGAGCGCAAACGAATCCTGCGTCTCTACGGCGCGGAACTCGTCGAGACCGACCCGGCGGAAGCGACCGACGGCGCACAGCGGCGGGCTCGCGCTCTAGCCGACGCCGAACCGGAAAAATATTTCTACCCAGACCAGTACAACAACGAAGCCAACGCGCGCGCACATTACGAAGGCACGGCGCAGGAAATCTGGGAACAGACCGGCGGGCGCGTCACGCATTTCGTCGCAGGTCTCGGCACTTCCGGCACGTTCGTCGGCACGACGCGCCGCCTGAAAGAATTTAACGCAGCGATCCGCGCGGTCTCGATGCAGCCGGATTCGCCCTTCCACGGCCTCGAAGGCATGAAGCACATGGGAACCGCGCTCGTGCCCGGAATCTACGATGCGACGCTTGCGGATGAGAATGTCGAAGTGAGGACGGAAGACGCGCAGGCGATGACGCGTCGCCTCGCACGCGAAGAAGGTTTGCTGGTGGGCGTCAGTTCGGGAGCAAACGTCTTCGCCGCGCTCAGATTGGCAAAGACGCTTCCGCCGGACGCGGTCGTCGTCACCATTTTGTGCGACGGCGGCGGGAAGTATTTGAGTGAAAACTTCTGGGAGGAACAACCCTCTTGATCACTCTCAGCCAAACACATTTGGACGCGATCCGCAGGCAAGGCGAAACGGAGTACCCGCACGAGTGTTGCGGGCTGCTCATCGGGCGCATGGAAGCAGACGGACGCAAGATTGCTCTGGAACTTTTTCCCGTCTCCAACGCGCGCGAGGGAGAGGCGAAGCGTAACCGCTCGCTCATCACGCCGGATGAGTACGTGCGCGGCGAGCGTCATGCGCGCTCGCTCGGTCTGGACATCATAGGGAATTACCACTCGCACCCCGATCACCCGGCTGAGCCGTCGCAGTTTGATCTCGATCACGCGTGGCCGACATGGTCATACGTCATCGTTTCTGTGGGCGCAGGGCAAGCACGCGATCTGCGTTCGTGGGAGATGCGTGCGGATCGTTCGAGATTCGATGAAGAGGAAATAGCGAAAGGAAGTTAAAGTTATGGCAATCACAATCTCAATCCCGACCGCGCTGCGGCAGTTCGCCGGAGGGACTTCGGAGATCGAAGTTGAAGCGACGACGGCGGGCGAAGCGTTGGAGCAATTGACAACGACGCACGCCGGGCTACGCCAGCATCTCTACAACGAGCAGAACACGCTCAGGAACTTCGTCAACGTCTATGTCAACGACGAAGACGTGCGACACTCGCAGGGCTTGGACACGCCCGTCAAAGACGGCGACGCGATCCTGATCGTGCCCGCGATTGCGGGCGGCGCGCCGGCCGCCGTTGACGAAGTCGCAACGGCGGAGCAACTGCCTACGCTCTCAAACGCGGAGATCGCGCGTTACAGCCGTCACCTCATCATGCCGGAAGTCGGGATGGAGGGGCAGCGGCGAATCAAAGCGGCGAGCGTCTTGATGATCGGCACGGGCGGCCTCGGCGCGCCGCTCGGCATGTACCTCGCGGCGGCAGGCGTCGGGCGTCTCGGCATCGTGGACTTCGACTTGGTTGACGAGTCGAACTTGCAGCGACAGATCATACACGGCACGAGCGATGTCGGGCGTCCGAAAGTCGCCTCCGCGCGCGACCGTCTCTCGAACATCAACCCGCACGTTCTGATAGAAACGCACGAGACGCGCCTGTCGAGCGAGAACGCGCTCGCGCTGTTTCGCGACTACGACATCATCGTTGACGGGACGGACAATTTCCCGACGCGCTATCTCGTCAACGACGCGTGCGTGCTCACGGGCAAGCCGAACGTCTATGGCTCGATCTTTCGTTTCGAGGGGCAGGCGAGCGTCTTCTGGGCGGCTGCTGATAATGGGCGGGGCGCGTGCTATCGCTGCCTGTATCCTGAGCCGCCGCCGCCCGGCCTCGTCCCTTCGTGCGCGGAGGGCGGCGTGCTCGGCGTCTTGCCCGGCATCGTCGGCGCGATTCAGGCCAACGAGACGATCAAACTAATCTTAGGCGACGCGAGCGGAAGCAGCCCGCTCGTCAACCGTCTGCTCCTGTTCGACGCGTGGCGTATGCGCTTCCGCGAGTTGAAGCTGCGCAAAGACCCGCAGTGCCCGGTCTGCGGCGAACACCCGACGATCACAGAGTTGATTGACTACGAAGCGTTCTGCGGCCTCACGCCTCCGGCGGAAGAGCGGCGTGAAGCGGGCGCGCAAAAGATGGAAGAGATTACCGCGACCGAACTCAAGGAACGTCTGGAGCGGGGCGACGACATACAGATCATTGACGTGCGCGAACCGAACGAATATGAGATCGCGCGTCTCCCCGGCACGACGCTCATCCCGCTCGGTCAGATCACGAATCGCCTGAACGAGATTGACGCGACGCGCGAAACCATCGTCCATTGCAAGATGGGCGGGCGCAGCGCGAAGGCCATCGAGTCGCTCAGGCGCGCGGGCTTCGCGGGACGCCTGCTCAACTTGAAGGGAGGAATTACGGCGTGGTCTGACGAGGTTGATCCGTCGGTTCCCAAGTATTAAGAGAGTCTGGCAGAAATCGATCTCTTGATGATGCTCGCCCTGCTCTCATCCCGCGCCAACCTGACTCCGGGAGAGTTCAGGGAGACGTGACCGGCAACGTTCCGCCCGGTGGGTAAGGCGTCAGCGGGAAGGGGCACACCTTCGACCGTGTTTCATACTGGCCGAAGGTGTGCCCCTTCCGTCCAAAGTGCCCCGAAGCACTTTCCGCGATCAGGCGAGGTCGAACAGGATCACTTCGCTGTCGTCGCCCGCTTGGATCGTCAACTTGCTCTCTTCGCTGACCGCCGCGCCGTCACCGGCGTCGAGCTTCTGCCCGTTCAACTCGACCGCGCCTTTGACGACTTGCAGCCACGCGTGGCGTCCCGCCTCAAGACGGTGCTCGATTGCCTCGCCGCCCTTGAGCAGCGCGTTATAGACCGACACGTCCTGATGAATCTTCAGAGACCCTTCGCGTCCGTCGCGCGAGGCGACGAGTCGCAGCCTGCCCGACTTCTCCTCCGGCGCGAATAGCTTTTGCTCATAGCCCGGCTCGATGCCCTCTGCCTCGGGTATGATCCAGACCTGTAAGAAGTGCACCGGCTCGGTCTGCGAAGCGTTCATCTCGCTATGGC
This sequence comes from Pyrinomonadaceae bacterium, assembly GCA_036009085.1. Classification (GTDB taxonomy): domain Bacteria; phylum Acidobacteriota; class Blastocatellia; order Pyrinomonadales; family Pyrinomonadaceae; genus JAIVJZ01. The sequence goes on from DASYMM010000624.1 coordinate 9,540, forward strand.
GCACGCCAGTCCCGGCGGTCATCCTCTGCCACTCGTGCGGCCTGATGACCTCGCCGTTACCCATGCTGTCGCGGTGTCCTAAGCCTCCCGTGATCACGTAGGAAAGTATCTCCATGTCGCGGTGGCTGTGCTCGCCGAAGCCCTGACCGGGCGTGACACGGTCTTCGTTGATCACGCGCAAGGAACGGAAGCCCATGTGGCGCGGGTCGTAATAACTGCTGAACGAGAAAGTGTGCCGTGTGTTGAGCCAACCGTGATTTGCGCCTCCGCGTTCGTTGGCCGGTCTGATTGTAATCATCGTCTTACCTCTTTCTGTCAGGAGGTGCGAAGCGCAAACGCTTGCGCCTGCCCTCCGTGTCTGTTACCTGATAATGCTCGGCGCGCTCATTAAGCGCGTTCTCCATATACAGCCGGGTCCTTCCGCTTAGTCACCTGAGCTGTGCCCGCCCCGGTCATTACTCCCCGGCGGGCTTCGGCGCGGGCTTCACGGCTTCGAGTTGGAGGTCGATGGTGACCTCGTTGCCGACATCGAGGCCGCCGTTCTCCAAAGCCTTGCCCCAGGTGATCCCGTAATCGCGGCGGTCGATCTTCGTCTGCGCGCTGACGCCGAAGCGCGTGTTGCCCCAGGGGTCTTTGATCGCCCCGGTGACGGTGAAGGGAAGCGTCACAGGCTTCGTCACTCCCTTGAGCGTGAAGTCGCCGTGCAGGACGTACTTGTCCCCGCCCTTCCGCTCGACACGCGTGCTCTTGAAGGTCATCTCGGGGTATTTCGCCGCGTCGAAGAAGTCGGCGGTGCGCAGGTGCGCGTTGCGTGGCTCGACGCCCGTGTCTATACTTTCTATCTTGGCCGCGAACTCCACCGCAGACTTGGTCACGTCCGACTCGTCGAAGTGAACCGTGCCTTTGAAGTCCTTGAAGCGTCCCTCGACCCACGCGATCTCAAGGTGGCGGATCGAAAACCCGATGATGCTGTGCGCCGGGTCTATCTGGTAGTCGCCCCCGGCAACGGGCGCGTAAGTGACTTTGGCAGCAGCAGCGACCTTCGCAGCCCTCTCCTGTGCGCCGACAGCCCAAGCGTGCGCGCCCCCGACGGCGAACGTCGCCGCCGCGCCGACCGCCAACACCGCGGCCACGATTGCGTTTCTCACTCTTCCCATTCTTATCATCTGTTCCTCCTTCAGCTTTGCCGTCTTCGGTTCGGGTTTTCGCCGCGCCGAACTAGCTTGTTATGACCTTAATCGTTATAACGACTATTACCGTAAAATTTTTTAACCCGTCCCGTTTTGCGTGACCTTTAGCAGCCGACCCAACGTGGCGAGTTGCTTCTCACCGAGGTGTCCCAACTGCCTGCGGTGTGTTTCCGCGATAGGTTCGTCGAGTTCCGCGAGCACGCGCAGCCCCTCGTCAGTGATGCGTGCGACCACGCGGCGGCGATCCTTTGCCTCGCGCTCGCGTGAGATCAGTTTACGCGCTTCAAGGCGGTCAAGCAGCCTCGTGACATCCGAGTCTTTGGTCACCATCCTGTCGCTGACCTCGGTGCATGAGACACCCGCGTCCCCCGCGCCGCGCAAGATTCTGAGCGCGTTGTACTGCGTCGGCGTCAGGTCGGCGCGCCCGAGCGTCTCGGTCACCCCGCGCGAGAGCCGCTCCGCCGTGCGCAGGAGGCTCAAATAGAGGTCCTCTTCGGG
>DASYMM010000625.1:0-6535 GCA_036009085.1 Pyrinomonadaceae bacterium
GAGGTGGACAAGATGATTCAGCACCGCTGCGACTACTGGAAAGTGCCCAATCCCTTTCCGGCAGAGGCGATGCAAAGAATCTACATGCTCTCCGGCGGTATCCCACGCGACGTGCTGCGCATCTGCGGCACTGCACACCAAATGTTGCAACTAATGGGGATTAAGGAATCCCCGCCGGAGGTTATAGACCAAGCGTATCAGGAATTACAGCTTAAGGACGCGCAGGAAATTGCGGAGGAAGTCGCCGTATGAGTGAACCCGTGAAAGTTTTGCCGATGGCTCAACTCTTGCGGCTTGCGAAAGAGAAAGAAGCCAGAGAAAAGGCCGAACGCGAAGCCCCTCAAACGCCTCAAATTACCGCAGTACCGGAGTACTCCGGTACTGCGGTAACCACACCAACAGCCGAAGAAATCACGCTAAACGCCGAGCAAATGCCACCCTCCGGTACCGCGGTACCGCAGTACCGCAGTACTCCGGTAATACCTCAGGAGAAGTTTTACAAGAAAGCCAACGCCGTAGCAGACCAGATAGACCGCACGCTGACGCCCTCGGAGAGTAAAGTTTTCGAGCAGTTGCTCAGATTGTCTGTCGGCTTCAATAAAGAGGCGTGCCGCGTGCGTGTCTCCGTCCTGATGGAGCGCACGGGTTACAACTCCGATAAGACCATTCGCGCCGCGCTTCGCGGGTTGGAGTTGAAAGGCAGAATCGAGCGTCTGTCGGCGCGTAACAGCCCGCTCGGAGACGAGTATAAAATCCGCACTTACTCCGGTACCGCAGTACCGCAGTACTCCGGTACCGCGGTAGAAAATACCGCGGTACTGGGGTCAAAAATTACCGGACAATTAAATACAAGTATTAAAGAACAAGATATTGATGATGAGGCTTTCGCCGAATTGGTCGCGGCCTTCCGGCAAACAACGTTTTCACTAACCGGCAAATTGCCTACCGCAGCCGAAGCAGACAAGTGGAAGGAACTGGCCGAAGTGCTGATCGCGGAACTGCGTATCGCCGCCGGGCGCACGACCATCTCAAGCGTCCCGGCGTTTATGGCCGAGCACCTGCGGCGCAGGCTCTGGAAGATTGACAAGCGGCAGGCGCAGGCCGAAGGCAGGGAACTGCCGGATCAAGCGTCTGTGGAGACTGCCAGCGTGCCTAGCGGGCAAATCTGTCCTGATTGCTCGAACAGCGGTTGGTGGTACCCGGACGGGCCGGACAGAGGGGTGGCTAAGTGCAAGCACACGAAACTCTCCGTCAATCAGGCAGAAGGGAGTTAACTCTGGAGGGAACTCAAAGCCTCTTTTCCCAAGCGCGCCGCCGAGTTTATAGAATTTTACCCGTAAGCCGACACAAAGACCGGCAATCATATTGAATCCTGATGAGCTTACCGCAGACTTCATTTTTCACCCCTCAAGGATATCTTGCCTTCGAGCGCACGACCGACGCCCGGCACGAATATCTGGACGGTCAGGTCTATGCGATGGCGGGCGAGAGTCTCGAGCATTCGCGCATCTGCGTAAACGTCGGCGGTGAGGTGCGCGCGAGCCTCAAGGGTCGTCCCTGCGAAGTGCTCTCGCCGAATATGAAAGTTGTCACCAGCCCCGCGGGGCTTTTCGGCTATCCTGAGGTCGTGGTCGTCTGCGGCGAGCCGCAATTCCACGACGAGCGCAGGGACGTGCTCATCAACCCCGTCATCATTTTTGAAGTCCTGTCGCCCTCGACGGAAGCCTACGACCGTGGAGAGAAGTTCCTGCGCTACCGCACGCAGATCGCGACGCTCGAAGAGTACGTCCTCATCTCACAGCACAAGCCGCTCGTAGAGCATTACGTGCGCCAGCCGGATGACTCTTGGAGCTACTCTTCGGCGAGCAGCCTTTCGCAAAGCCTCGTCTTGCCTTCGATCAACTGCCAACTCTCGCTCTCGGAAATCTACGACCGCATCATCTTCCCGTCGGGAGTAGGAGGCGAATAGTTTAAGCTGTACGGATGTATGAGACGACGGATTTTCCTGTAGACGGATTGACGGCTGGGCGGCTGGCGGAGCCGAGGGTTGAATATATGCGACGCCGGGAGACGCGTCTGGCGGAAGCGGCGCGGCAGATGCAACGCTTTCGCACCTACGGAATCCTGCGCCTCGCCGTCCTCGTCGCGGGATTGACGCTGGGTTGGGTCGTGTACGAAGGGCTGGCCGCGTGGTGGTGGTTGCTTCTTCCGTCGGTCGGCTTCCTCGTCCTCGCCGATTTGCAGCAGCGCATTACGCAGGCGCGGCGGAAGTGCGAGCGTGCCGCCGCGCTCTACGAGCAAGCTCTCGCCCGGCTCGATGACCGTTGGGCTGGAACGGGGGCGACCGGCGCGCGCTTCCTCGACGAGTCGCACCCTTATGCCAACGACCTAGACCTGTTCGGCCAGGGCTCACTCTTCGAGTTGCTGTCGAGCGCGCGCACGCGTGTCGGCGAAGAGACGCTGGCAGACTGGCTGCTCAAGCCTGCAACGCCGGAGGTTGTGCGCGCACGACAGAGCGCAATTGCAGAGCTTCGTCCACGCCTCGACCTGCGCGAAGATTTGGCGTTGCTAGGGGAAGGCGTCCGCTCCGGCGAAGACGCGCGAAACCTCGCGGAATGGGCAGCCGCCCCGCCGTGGCCGGTCTCGCGTCTGACGCGCGTGACCGCGCTCGTGTTGGCGTCGCTCGCAGCGTTGACGCTCATCCTCTGGGTCGCGGGGTTCGGGGTCGTTCCGTTTCTCGTCGCGTTCGTTTTGGGGCGAGCGTTCGCCTTCCGCATGGGGGGCGCAGTCGAGCGTATCGTCAACGCCGTCGAAGCGCCGGGGCGGGATTTGACGCTGCTGTCCGAGGTGCTCCGCAGGCTTGAACGGGAGCGATTCGAGAGTCCGCGTCTGGTCGAACTGCGCGCCGCGCTCGATGTCGAAGGTCTGGCTCCGTCGCAACAGATCGCGCGGCTCAATCGCCTGATCGATCTGCTCGACGCACGACGCAACATGCTCTTTGCGCCGCTGGCCGCCGTCCTGCTCTGGCCGCTCCAATTCGCGATTGCCATCGAGGGATGGCGTCAAAGCTCCGGCCCCGCAGTGGCGCGCTGGCTGGCCGCCGTGGGCGAACTGGAAGCTCTCGGCTCGCTCGCCGGTTACTCCTACGAGCACCCGGACGACCCTTTCCCCGAACTGTCCGATGGCGCGGCGCGCTTTGAAGGCGAAGGTCTCGGCCATCCTTTGATCCCCGAAACGCGCAGCGTGCGCACAGACCTGCGACTGACGGACGAATTATGCGTGCTCATCGTCAGCGGCTCGAATATGTCCGGCAAGAGCACTCTGCTGCGGACGCTCGGAACGAACACGGTGCTCGCGCTCGCAGGTGCGCCGGTGCGTGCGCGCCGTTTGCGTCTCTCGCCGTTACAGGTGGGAGCCTCGATTCGCGTGCAGGATTCGCTACAGGCCGGGGCTTCGCGTTTCTACGCAGAGATCACGCGCCTGCGCCAGATCGTGCAACTGACCGAGGGCGCGCTCCCCGTGTTCTTTCTGCTCGACGAAATTCTCCACGGGACAAACTCGCATGACCGGCGCATCGGAGCCGAAGGCGTCGTGCGCGGACTCATCGAACGTCGCGCCGTCGGGTTGATCACGACACACGATCTGGCTCTGGCACGCATCGCCGACGAACTCGCCCCGCGCGCCGCCAACGTCCACTTTGAAGACCACCTCGAAGGGGGAAAGATGACCTTCGACTATCGCCTCCGACCCGGCACCGTGCAGAGAAGCAACGCGCTCGAACTCATGCGTTCGGTGGGGCTTGAGGTCTAAAGTCAACAGCTATGGGAGAGTTCGGCAAATGGTTGATGCATGAGGATCAGAAAGACCTGTGGGAAATAGTCTTCGCAAGTGTTCTCAACATCGTCTTCCTCACGCTGATCGCACTGCTGCTCTGGCCTCTGGGCAGCCCGTGGCTGGCTTGGCGTCTGGCTAAGGGTTACAGCGTCTTATGGGGCGTTGTTTATTTCGCGGCGATGTTGGTCAACCGAATACAGGATTACTTCCGCGTGAATATCTATGATCATCCCGATGCTTTTGTGTACTCGAATCTCGCCGTCAGTTCCATTTTACAAATCGGTTGGTCGGCTTTCGCCGCGCTCACGGTTCAGAGTTTCTTGGCTGGTGCGTCGCTCTGGATCATGTTGAGCTTGTACTTCGTCGGGGTGCTTTCGTGTCTCGTCGCTTTCTATGTCGTGTCTGCGTTCTATCAGGGGCACGTCTACAGGTTGATCACTTTGCCGCTCGCGTTGGTCGCCTACATCGTCTTCAACGTGTGGCCTGCGAGCGGGCGCGTGCTGTTTGGATGGTTCTTCGACCACATCATCGATCCCTTTGATCTCTTTTGAAAACGGATGAGGTAAAGTAGGGCTAAGAGGGGCAACTGAATGAATGGCAAAAAACTCACGCTGGTCTCTCTTGCGCTCCTGCTGCTGTCAATCAACGCGCACGCCGCCGGGAAGATTTCCGCCGAGAAAATTCTCAAAGAGAAGTTCGACTCGCCGCAGGGGAAGCGCACTTACTATCTCTTCGTCCCCGATTCCGTGAAGACAGGCACGCAAGCCCCTCTGCTCGTGCTGCTCCACGGGTCGGGAAGAAACGGCCTTTCACTGGCGGAGAAGTGGAAAGAGACCGCGAGCCGTGAGGGGCTGATTCTCGTCGCGCCTGACGCGAGCAACGCGCAAGGGTGGCGCACACCCGAAGACGGCCCGGAATTCATACATGATCTCGTCGAGACGCTCAGAACCAAATATCCGATCAACGCGCGCCGCGTCTATCTCTTCGGACATTCGGCGGGGGCTGTCTTTGCGATCAACCTTGCGATGTTGGAGTCGGAGTATTTCGCCGCCACGGCGGTTCACGCCGGAGCGTGGCGCGAGGCGAGCGAGTTTTCTCTCGTCGAGTATGCGAAGCGCAAAACTCCTGTGGCGATCTTCGTCGGCGACAGGGATGCGTTCTTTCCTATGAACGCCGTCAAGGCGACGGAGGCCGCGTTGCGTGGGCGAGGCTTTCCCGTCGAAGTGACGTTGATGAAAGGGCACGACCACTGGTATTACGATCTCGCGCCGGAGATCAACCGCAACGCTTGGGACTTCCTCAAGCAGCACGGGCTGAGCGAAGACCCGAAGCACACGGAGTATAACCGCGCCGCCGGGACGGACGATGCTAACCGCGCGGTCACGGCGGTTAACGCGCTGCGCGGCAAGGCCGAAGAGTTGCTACGCCGTTTCTACGCGAAGGAAGAAGAGTTGAATAGAAACGGCTTCACGAAAGACAGGGCTGCGCTGGCCGAGATCGTGCGGGCGCAGACGGCGTTGCTCGCCGAGAGCGCGAACGCTCTGCGGGAGGCGGCGGCGAAGACGGAGGCCATCGGCAAGTTAAAGTTGGCCGGCAATTACCCGCAGTACTTCGCCATTGTCGCGCAGGTTGATCGCAAGCGACTCGAAGCTTTAGACGCGCTGCGCGAACGCACGGAGTTGTTGTTGAGCGACGAGCCGGCGAACACCGTCACGACCAAAAGGAACGAGGCGACGAGTCGGGCGCAGCGGCTGAACGAGGAAGCCGACGAGTTGCAGCAGAAGGCCGAGCGCGTGAGAGCGGGGCAGGAAAAGTGACGCCGTATAAGCTAGACAAAGAAGTCGCTAAAATGAGCTTTGAAGTTCAAACGAATCCCGCTCCAACCGTCGCCGACGCGCCCGCCGCAGAGTTCTGCCCCAACTGTCGCGAAGAACTGCTCGGCCGGTACTGCCACCGTTGCGGGGAGCAGAGAATTGAACCCGACCGTCTCTCTCTCAAACATTTTGTCGGAAACTCCGTCCACGAACTCATTGATCTGGAACACTCCAAAATTTGGAAGACGTTTTACGCGCTGCTGTTCAAGCCGGGCTTTTTGACGAACGAATATCTGGCGGGGCGGAAGAGTCGTTATCTCACGCCGCTCAAAGTTTGTCTCATCGTCTTTGGCGCGAGTTTGTTTCTCTATTCGATTTACAAGCCGGTCGCCGTCTATGATCTGGAGACGATGATTGCCAGCGACCCCACGGGGACTTGGGAAAAAGGGGTTAATGAACTGGCGGGGCAGACTCACCTGGCGCGCGACGCTTTTATCGAGAAAGTGAACGAGAAATGGCAGACGTTCGTTTCGTGGTTTCAAATCACGAACGTTATCTTCTTTGCCCTGTTGCTCGAAATCGCCTACCTCTTTTCGCGGCGATATTTCGTCGAGCATCTGATCTTTTCGTTACACTTCTTATCGTTCAGCGTTCTATCAACCGTCATCCTCTGGCCGGGCTATCTCTTGATCGGCGTGAAGCCCACGCCCGCGAGTCTGTTGTTGAGCCTCGTCGCCACGCTCATCGGAATCGTCTATTTGTTCTTCGCTCTCCGCGCGGTTTATCGTCAATCTACGTCTATGACTCTTGTGAAGACGGCCTTGTTATACATCGGTTCATATATCATCATTCTGACGATCACGTTGGCGACGCTGGTTCTGGCCTTC
>DASYMM010000626.1:0-4627 GCA_036009085.1 Pyrinomonadaceae bacterium
CGCCGACCGTCCTCGTCGATCTCAACTTGCAGGCGGGCGACCTCTCGCTCTTTCTCGGCCTCGACCCGAAATTCTCCATCGCCGACCTCGTCGAAAACCGCGCGCGCATTGACGACTCGCTCCTGAAAAGCTACGTCATGCCGCACACGTCGAACCTTTCGCTCCTCGCCGCGCCGCGCGAAGCCGACCTCGCGGACGACATCGAACCCGAACACATCTTCGAAGTGCTCGAACTCCTGCGCGAACGCTACGACTACGTCGTCATCGACCCGCAGCACACCTTCGACGCGATCACGCTCTCCGCGCTCGACCAGGCGGACGAAGTGGTGCTCGTCCTGACGCTCGACATCCCCGCGATTCGCAGCACGCAACGCGCGCTCGCGCTCTTCGACCGCCTCGGCTACCCGCGCCACAAAGTCCGCATCGTCGTCAACCGTTGGAGCAAGAATATTGATCTCGATCTGCGTCAGGTCGAAAGATTCTTGGGCGAGAAGGTAACGGGCTACGTGCAGAGCGATTACAACACCGCCGTCAACTCGATCAACCTCGGCGCGCCGCTCGTCAAATCCGATCCCACGTCGCGCATCGCGCAGGAGATTCGCCAGATCGCCGCGAGCATCACGGGCGCGACGGTAGCATCGGAAATCGTCGAGCCGCGCAAAGGTCTCTGGGGAGCGATCTTCGGTCGTCCGGTCGGCGCGATCTCAAACGTGGGCTTGCGCTCGCGTCTCGACAAAGACAAGGCGACGGCAGCCATCTGAAAAATTGCTACTGAACTAACCGACGGGAAACGATCAACATCATGTCACTACGCGAAAGATTAGTTAGAGAAACCAACCCGGCGTTGATGCAAGGCGCGCGCGGCGGCGACGAAACGATGCCGGGCGGGCAGCACACTTTTCAAGAGATGAAATCGCGCCTGCATCGCGCGATCATCAATCGCATGGACTTGACGAAGCTCAGCCAGCTCGATGCAGAGCAGCTTCGTTCGGAAGTGGCGCGGCTGGCGGAAGCCCTGCTCACAGAAGAGAAGACGCCGCTCTCGACGAGCGACCGCGAAAGGCTCGTCGAAGAAGTGCGCCACGAGTTGTTCGGCCTCGGCCCGCTCGAACCTCTGCTCGCCGACCCGACCATCTCCGACATTCTCGTCAACTCACCGCACAACATCTACATCGAGCGGCGCGGCAAACTCGAACGCACGAACGTGACTTTCAAGGACGACGAACATTTGATGCGCGTCATCGAGCGCATCGTCTCGTCCGTCGGTCGTCGCATAGACGAATCTTCGCCGATGGTTGATGCGCGCCTCTCGGACGGTTCGCGCGTCAACGCGATCATCCCGCCGCTCTCTTTGGATGGCCCCGTGCTCTCCATACGCCGTTTCGGCGCGGAGCCGCTGCGAATATCGAAACTCATCGAGATCGGCGCGCTCACGAAAGACATCGCGGACATGTTCGAGATGTGCGTCAGCGCGCGCCTCAACATCTTGATCTCCGGCGGCACGGGCGCGGGCAAGACGACGCTGCTCAACGCGCTCTCCGCCTACATCCCCGAAGAACAACGCATCGTCACGATTGAAGATTCGGCTGAGCTTCAGTTGCAGCAGCCGCACGTCGTACGTCTGGAGACGCGCCCGCCAAACATCGAAGGGCGCGGCGAAGTGACGCAGCGCGATCTCGTCAAGAACGCTCTGCGTATGCGTCCAGACCGCATCGTCATCGGCGAGGTGCGCGGCGGCGAAGCGATAGACATGCTGCAAGCCATGAACACAGGCCACGACGGATCGCTTACGACCGTCCACGCCAACACGCCGCGCGACGCGCTGGCGCGACTCGAAACGATGATTCAAATGACGGGCATGAAACTCTCCGAGCGTGCCATGCGACAGCAGATCGCTTCGGCCTTGAACCTCGTCATACAGGCCGCGCGCCTTTCGGACGGCACGCGCCGCGTCGTCTCCATTTCGGAAATTACGGGCATGGAAGGCGACACGATCACGATGCAGGAAATCTTCCAGTTTGAGCGCAAGGGCATAGACAAAGACGGCCACGTCGTCGGTCGCTTCCGCCCGACCGGCGTGCGCCCCCGCTTCGCCGAACGCCTCAAAGTTTACGGCATGCAGTTGCCGCGCGTGTTTTTTGAAGAGTAGCGGTCAGCTATCAGCCGTCAGCAAAACAGTTGCTTGGCTGATAGCTGAAAGCTGATAGCTGAAAGCCGGTGCTTCCATGATTCCATTTTTCGTCTTCGCCTTCTGCTTGTTCCTGACCTACGCGTGCTACGTGTTTGCGACGCGCGGCTCGGAACAGAAACGCGTGCGTTTGCAGAAACGTTTGTCCGAAGCCCTGCTCCATTCGGCGCACGACGCGGATGTGGAAGTGCAACTCGCGCGTCAGGAATTGATGAGCGAGATACCGCTGCTGGATCGCCTGCTCGTGCGCGTGCAGGTGGCGACGAAGCTCAAGCGCATGCTCGATCAGGCCGACCTGCACATCACCGTCACGCGCCTGTTCATGTTCTCGCTCATGGCCGCGATGCTCGCCGGGCTGGCCGCCTCGATGCTTACGATCTCAACCATTCTGATCGTGTTGGCCGGAGCGGTCGCCGCCGTCGTGCCGTTCGTCCACGTCGTCTGGGCGCGACGCAAGCGGCTCAACAAGTTCCTTGAACTTTTGCCCGACACGCTCGAACTGATGAGTCGCGGCCTCTCCGCCGGGCACGGTTTCGCGGAAGCCCTGCACATGGTCGCGACCGAGATGCCCGACCCCGTCGCCACGGAGTTTCGCAAAACTTACGAAGAACAGAACCTCGGCCTCTCGCTCAAACTCGCGCTCGACAATCTCGCCGCGCGCGTCCCTTTGCTTGATCTGAAACTGTGCATCACGGCCATCCTCATCCAGCGCGAGACGGGCGGCAACCTCGCCGAAGTGCTCGAAAAGGTGGCGCACACGATCCGCGAACGCTTCCGCATCATGGAAGACTTGCAGACGCTCACGACGAGTTCGCGCATGTCGGCGTGGATTCTCTGCGGCCTGCCGATCTTCGTCGCGCTCGCCGTCACGGTGATGAATCCCGAATACATGAGCGTCATGTGGAACGACCCGCGCGGCCACAAACTGATGGCCGTCGCCATCGGGTTACAGATCACGGGCATGCTCGTGATTCGGAAAATCCTGAACATAAAAATTTGAGAGTGACAAGTGACGAGTGACAAGTGACAAGTTAAAACAGAAAAGCTGTCTCGACCTGTCATCTGACACTCGCGCGAAAGTCACAGACAACGGCAACAGTCATAAACAACGGCAACACTTTTAACCCGGTCTTGCTCGTCACTCGTCACTCGTCACTTAAAAGTTATGATTCTGATCATCACCCTCTCGACATTCGCTTTCATCACGCTCGGCGTGTTGGGGATTTACTGGTTGATGTTTCGCCCGGCGAGCGCGGCGACCGAAAGGTTGCGGCGCATGGGCGAGACGGCGGGCGGCGGCGCGGCTATCCGCGCGGGCGTCGGCGTAGACTTGAGCGCGAACGCCGCTTCGGACGACGGCATGACCGCGCTCGCCGAGCGCATGGCGAAACCCTTGCATCGTCTTGCGCCACCTTCGGCTGCCGAAGCGAAGAAGCTGCAAAAGCAGTTGATGCAGGCGGGTTATCGTTCGCCGAATGCGCCAATCGTCTATCGCGCGATTCAACTAATCTGGCTCGTCGCTCTGCCCGGCGCGGTCGCACTCGGTTGCGCGCTGCTGGCGCGACCGCTCAGCAGCGCGATTCTCTGGATTCTGTCGGCGTTCATCATAGGCTTCTTTCTGCCGCGTTACGTGTTGAACAAGATGGTCAAGCGTCGGCAACAACGCGTGCGTTGGGGCTTGGCCGATGCGCTCGATCTGATGGTCGTTTCCATCGAGGCGGGACTCGGTTTGAACGCCGCGATTGTGAAGGTCGGCGAAGAGTTGAAAGAGGTTCACCCGGAGATCAGCGAAGAGTTCGAGTTGACGAACCTGGAAATCCGCGTCGGGCGCGACCGCGACGAAGCCTTGCGTAATCTGGCGGAGCGAACGGGCGTTGACGATCTACGTAGCCTCGTCGCGATGCTCATTCAGGCGGATCGTTTCGGCACGTCAATCGCGCGGGCGGTGCGCGTCTATGCCGACAGCCTTCGCACGAAGCGCAGGCAGCGCGCGGAGCAGGCCGCGCAGAAGGCCGCCGTCAAGTTGCTCTTCCCGCTCGCGTGCTTTTTGTTCCCGACGCTCTTTATCTCCATTCTCGGCCCCGCCGCGCTCAATCTCATCGATTCGTTCGCCAAGATGTAAAGGAGTTTTTCAATCATGCGCAACCGCACCATCAACGCTTTTCTGATCGCCATGATATTGACCGTCGGCGTCTCGACTTTCTGGACGGCCACGACGACCGAACAAGACGGCGATGATGCCGCTAACGTCGTCGCCGCCGACGGTTCGCCGACAGGCACGACGGAGGACGTGGCCGCGAACTCGGAAGATAAGCCGAAGAAGAAGGGCAATCGTTTCGCGCGCTTCCTCAAAGCCCCGTTCCGGGCGGCGGCAAAACTCTTCGGCGGCGATGACGACAAAGTGAGCCGCTTGTCGGAGAAGGACGTGGCGAAGTTTGA
>DASYMM010000627.1:0-4508 GCA_036009085.1 Pyrinomonadaceae bacterium
TGAAGATCGCGCTCGCGGCGGCGGCTCTGCCTTCGGGTTGGGCGTTGCTTAGAAGAAAGGGATGAGGGATGAGGGATGAGGGATGAATAAGAAAAGCACTCAAGCGAGTTGAATGCTTTCTTTCATCCCTCATCCCTCATCCTTGCTTTTCATTCCGTGAAACAAGCAAGCAAAAAAGCCTTAGCGAAAACTAAAACGCCCGTCCCTTGTGATGAAGCGGCGCGGCTCGCCGCGCTACGCGAGTGTGCCATCCTCGACACCGGCGCAGAAGAGTCTTTCGACGACATCGTGCGCCTCGCCGCCTACATCTGCCAGACGCCCATTGCGCTCGTCAGTCTGGTGGACGCGACGCGCCTGTTCTTCAAAGCAAAAATCGGATTCGACGCCAGCGAGTTGCCGCGCGAGTCCACCTTCTGCACCAAGGCTATTCTCAAGCCCGAATCCTTCATCATCGAAGACGCTCTGGCTGACAGGCGTTTCGCCCGAAACCCTTACGTCATATCCGAGCCGCACGTCCGCTTTTACGCGGCGGTGCCGCTCATCACCACCGACGGGCACGCGCTCGGCGTACTCTGCGTGATTGACCACCAGCCGCGCACGCTCAACGACGAACAGCACGAGGCGTTGCGCGTGCTCGCGCGCCAGACCATGACGCAACTCGAACTGCGGCGCAACTCAAATAGCCTGGCCGAACTCAATCGAAAACTCGACCGCGAGATCGAGGAACGCAAGCGAGCCGAACGCGAGCGCGAGGAGTTGCTGGCACGCGAGCAGGAGGTGCGCGGCGCGGCGGAGGCCAACGAGCAGCGTTATCGCTTCCTCGCCGAGTCCATCCCGCAGCAAGTGTGGACGGCGCACCCGGAAGGCGCGCTCGATTACGTCAACCAGCAGACCGTCGAATATTTCTCGCGCCCGGAGAGCGACATCGTCGGCGATAACTGGCAGGAAGTGATTCACCCGGACGATCTCCCCGGGTGCATCGCACGTTGGGAGCAGTCGCTCAAGTCGGGCGAAATTTATGAAGTGGAGTTTCGTCTGCGTCGCGGCGCGGACGGCGACTATCGCTGGCACTTAGGCCGCGCGCTGCCGATGCGCGACGCCGAAGGGCGCATCATTCGTTGGTTCGGCACGAACACGGACATAGACGATCAAAAACGCCTCTATCGTCTCGCCGAAGAAGCCAACCGCGCCAAGGATGCTTTCCTCGCCACCGTCTCGCACGAACTGCGCACGCCGCTCACTTCGATGATGGGATGGGCGGAACTCCTGAAACTCGGCATGCTCGACGAGAAAGGGCAGCAGCACGCGCTCGACGTGATCGAATCGAGCGCGCGCGCGCAGGCGCAACTCATCGGCGACCTGCTCGACATCTCGCGCATCATCTCCGGCAAACTCCGGCTCGAAGTGCAACCCGTCGAACTCCCGCCCATCATTCAAGCGGCGATGGACGTGGTACACCCCGCGGCGGAAGCGAAGTCGCTCCAACTCGTCGCGCGCTTCGGTCGAAACGTCGGGATGGTTTCGGGCGACCCGGATCGCTTGCAGCAGGTGGTGTGGAATCTACTGTCGAACGCCGTCAAGTTCACGCCGGAGGGCGGGCGCGTGGAAGTCTCGCTCAAACGCGCGGGGGCGCAGGCCGAACTCGTCGTCGCCGACAACGGCGCGGGGATCAATCAAGACTTTCTGCCGCACGTCTTCGAGCACTTCCGGCAAGCCGACAGCACCAGCACGCGCAAGCACGGCGGACTCGGCCTCGGACTCGCCATCGTGCGCCGCCTGATCGAACTCCACGGCGGCACGGTCGAAGCCGAAAGCGCGGGCGAAGGCCACGGCGCAACTTTTCGCATCCGCCTGCCCCTGCTCCGGCGCACGACGAGCGCGAAACGGAGCGCGACCGGCACCACCGCCGCCGCAGGCACGCGCCGTAAGCGTGCCAACAGCTAACTCACAAACTCGCCCGCCCGCAACTTAAATTTGGATGGAAAGCTTTATGGAGATCATCAAAGTGCGTTCGCGCGAACGCGAGCAATTGGTCGAGTTCACGGACGAAGTGCGCCGCAGGCTCAAGGCGACGGGCGCACGCGAGGGCATTTGCGTGCTCTACGTGCAGCACACTACCGCCGGACTGACCATCAACGAAAACGCCGACCCCGACGTGCCACGCGACATGCTCCATGCCTTGCGCACGCTCATCCCGCAACACGGCATGAACTTCCGCCACGGCGAACAAAACTCCGACGCGCACATCAAGACAACCCTCGTCGGCACCAGCCTCACCATCCCCTTCCACGACGGCGAACTCCTCCTCGGTCGCTGGCAAGGCATCTTCCTCTGCGAGTTCGACGGCGCACGCGAACGCCAAGTGATTTTTAAAGTGACGAGTGACAAGTAACGAGTGGCAAGAACAGTAACGAGTGACGAGCGACGAGATTAAGACCGTGAATCGTAAATCGTGAATAGAGGAAAACAGTTATCCCCTTCTATTTACGATTTACGATCCACGGTTTACGTCTTTTTAACTTGTCACTCGTCACTTGTCACTGCTTTACCATGCCCGCGACCAGCGCGGCCCCGTGTGTTCGTCGTCGCGGAGGCGCGCGTCAACGCCCGCGCGCAGTTCGAGGAGGCGTCCGAAAAGCCAGAGGAGGTCGGAGAGGCGATTGAGGTAGGCCACCGTCTGCGGCGTCACTTCTTCGCCCGCTTCCGTGAGGCGCACGACGCAGCGTTCGGCGCGGCGACAGACGGTGCGCGCCACGTCGTAGGCCGCCGCCGCCGCGTGCTCGCCCGGCAGAGACCAATCCGACAAAATCCCCTCCATGCCTTCGATTCGATTAACGTGCGCCGTCAAAGCCTCAACCATCGCCTCCGTCACATACGGCGGCTCTTTTTGCGCGCCCAGAGGATTCGCCACGCCGCCGCTCACGGCGAACAACTCGCGTTGAATCTCCTTCGTCAGCGCACGCACCTCCGCGTCTTCGCAGATGGAACGTGCAAAGCCAAGCGTCGAACCCAATTCGTCAATCGTCCCGTAAGCCTCAACCCTCAAGTCGGCCTTCGACACGCGCTCGCCGCCGATGAGTCCGGTCTTCCCCGTGTCGCCCGCTTTCGTCGCTATACTCATAAGCACTCCTAAACTGTCCGTTGTCCGTGATCAGTAGTGAGTTGTTTTTGTCTGTCGTTAGTTGGTCAACTCCGTCTTTAGCAACTTGTGTAGAAAGCCACAGGCAACGGACAGCGGACAACTGACCACGCACAACTGACAACTGTTCACATTGCCGCCAGACGTTGCTGCCGTCTCAGCAACCATAAGAATACGGGGCCGCCCGCGAGCGCGGTGATCGCGCCGACGGGGAGTTCGCCTACGCCTAAGACCGTGCGCGCGACCGCGTCTGCGAGCATGAGAAACGCCGCGCCGAGCAGAAACGAGCAAGGCAGGATGACGCGCACGTCTTCGCCAAAGAGCAAGCGCACGGCATGAGGCACGATCAAGCCGACGAAGCCAATCGTGCCGCCCACAGCCACCGTCACGCCTACGATTAAAGAACTCGCCGCATACACCAGTCGCTCGCTCCGGCGCACGTTGACGCCGAGGCTCGCCGCTGTCTCTTCGTCCAGAGCGATCAGGTGCAGGTCGCGCGCCATCAAGGCGAGCACGATCCAGCCGGGCACTAAAAACAGGAGCATGCGCCAGATGAGATCGAAGCCCACCACGTCGAGGCTGCCAATCGTCCAGCGCAAAATTTGGAGCGCGCGCGAGTAGTCCGTGAAGTATTGAATGATGACGACGAAGGAGGCGGCGACGAAGTTCAACACGACGCCCGCCAGGAGCAGCGCGCCCGGCATCACGACCGCGCCCGTGCGCGCGAGGCGATAGACGACGAGCATCGCCGCGCCCGCGCCCGCAAACGCCGCGAGGAAGATGAACGGCACGCCCGCCACCCGCGCGCCGAATCCGAAGGCGATGGCGATGCTCGCGCCGAGCGCGCCGCCGCCCGACACGCCGAGCGTCAGCGGCTCCGCGAGCGGATTGCGAAACAGTGCTTGCAGCGACGCCCCCACCATCGCGAGCGACGCCCCCACCATCCCCGCCATCAACACGCGCGGCAGACGCAAACGAAAAAAGAGCAGGCGCGCCATCTCATCCCCGCGCAAATCCGCGAACGCAATCGGCGCATAACCAGCCCACAGCGCAACAAACGTCGAGCCGACGAGCACCAACGCCAGCAACAACAACGCGCGCGGCAAACGCCCCGCCGATTTTTGCTTCCCAACTTTTGCTTTCAGGTTTGGAGTCAACTTGTGTTTTCTAATAGGTGGCTAAAACTCTTCACCGCCGCAGACGCGGAGCGGCGCGCAGAGTTGGCGCAGAGAGTTGAATCTTCTTCTCTGCGCCAACTCTGCGGCTTGGCTCCGCGTCTGCGGCGGTGAAGGGTTTTGTCGCTTTCCACATCTCTATAAACCACTAACGCACACACGTAACTTCATTCCGACCACACGAACGTCCGCCC
>DASYMM010000628.1:0-12222 GCA_036009085.1 Pyrinomonadaceae bacterium
ATCGGGAGTCGGACCGATCTTGCGCTCGTCAATGGGAAAGCCGGAGATCACGCCTGCCCCCGCGGGAGGTTCCAGATACTTGAAGTCGTTTAAAAAGATGCGAACACGACGCGGCAGATCACCGGCGATGATCGCGCAGTCTTTAAGAAACACAGGGTCTTCCGCCGAGTCGTATTGAGACACGACTTCGGAGAGAAGTCCTTTGACGGACTTCACCTCTGCGTCGGTCAGTGAGGTGCGGTACATAATTTATCCTTTTTGCGGACTGTAAAGTTCGGCCATAGCGACCAGTATTTTTCGCGCGCCGACATACGGTTCGCGGCTGTGGGAGGTCAGCACGTTATCTATCAGGAGCAAGTCGTTTTCCTGCCAGGAGAAGCTGGTTGATTCTGCGCGGTAAGCTGCACGAATCTCATCGAGCACAGAGGCTTCGATCTCCGAGCCGTCGCCGTAGAAAGTATTGAAAGGCAAATCCTCTTCCGCGAACTCTGCCCGGATGGCGTCGCGCACCGCAGGTTCCAAACTTGAGAGGTGAAAGAACGCTACGTGTTCAAACCAGACCAACTCGCCCGTCTGCGGGTGCCTGACGATGTTGTCGAAAATCTGGCGCGTCCTGAGTTGCCCGTCGTCCTTCCACTGATAATCAATGCCCGCCGTCCGGCAGTAATTCTCGACGGCCGACTTATCCGCCGTTTGAAACGCCGTCTCCCATGAGAGACCCATCCCGCCGACATAGTTGCGGACATACATTGCACGCTTCCGCATGAAGCGTTCCGTGATCTGCGGGTCGAGACGTTGGAAAACTTTGCGCCCGTCGGCGATGGGCGTCGCCCCGCCCTGTTCCGCAGGCTTGACACAGTAAAACCAGAGTTTCATCGGCCAACTGTGCGTATACGATTGCTCGTTATGAAAATGGATTGACTGGTCGGCGGGATGATCCGTCGAGGTATAGATGCCTCTCGACACCTCGGAGCGCGGCGACGAGCGCTCGCGATAATCGAGCAATTGCGGAGACACGGCACGCGCAAACTCCTCGAAACGTTCGACCGTATCAATCTTGAAATCACGGAAAAGTATCGCCCCGTGCGCCAGCAGTTGCGCCTCTATAAACTCTCGATTATTCCCCGCCCACACCGCCGGGCTGACTTCTTTAATCGCGGGCTGTATCAACAATGGCAGTGCGCCTCGCGCGTCGAGAAAGCCGGTCTTGATCAACTCCTCCGGCGAGAGGTTGACGGGCTTCCGCCCCGCGCTTCTGAATCTGTCGAAGCCGGTGCCCTTGCGCTCCTGCTCTTTCATGGACGACGCCTTCCTCTCTCATCGAAGATTTGCCACTGTTGTCGAACTACGCCAACGGGCTTGCGAGGGCATTGCCGGTCGGCGCATTGTCGGTCGGCGCGTTGTCGGTCGGCGAAGGACGGATGCCTTGCTCCGTGTCACGCGTTCACGTCACGTTTCTCTGCTCCTGCGCGATCAGGCGAAGCAACATCGGCGCGGACGCGTGCAGGAAGAAGTGGTCGCCGGGAAACATGCGTAGCGCGAATGAAGCGTCGGTGTGCGCGCGCCAGGCGTCGAGTTGTTCGCGCGAAACCTCTTCGTCCTGTAAGCCGCCGAAGACCGTGATGGGACATTTGAGCGGCGGCTCCGGCACATACTCGTAGGTCTGGCAAACTTCAAAATCAGCGCGAAGCATCGGACTCATCAAGGCCATCAAGTCCGGGTGTTCCAACACTTCTTGGGGCGTTCCCTTTAAACGTCGCAGTTCTTCACGGAACTCCGGCTCGGGCAAGTTATAGGTCGTCGGTTCGTCATCCGGCAGGTGCGGGGCGGGGCGCGCCGAGAGGAACAACTTTGTAACGAGCAGCTTGTGCTCTCGGCGGAGCAGGCGAGCCAGTTCAAAACTAATGATCGCGCCCATGCTGTGGCCGAAGAAAGCGAACGGGCGGTCGAAATAAGGCAAGAGCGCCTCGGCGGCGGCCTCCACCAAAGGTTCTATTCGCCTGAAGAACGGCTCGCCCATTCTGCTGCCGCGACCGGGGAGTTGCACCGGACACACCTCGATGCTCGACGGAAGGTGTTTCGCCCAGTTGCGGTAAACGGAGGCGGCTCCGCCTGCGTAGGGGAAACAGAACAAACGCTGGTTCGCTTGCCGATCCGGTTTCTGAAGAGCAAGCCAGTTGGATGAAGCCACGGTATTTAGCCCACTCTCCTGAGCACGTCGCGTTCAACGGCAATGTGGCACTGAAAGCTGACGGTTTCGAGAAGTATCATCACGCGGTTATTGTCTTTAATCTCCCGCTCGAAAATTCCGGTCAGGTTTTTGAGCGCGCCGCTGTTGACCATCACCTTATCGCCCAACTTCGCCCCGCTTCCCATCCGCACGAAGCCATCCGGTTCGACTTGCGACTTGAGGAAACCGATCACCTCGTCGTCAATCGGAGTCGGCCCGTCGCCGAAACTGACGACGGCGCGCACGCCTCTCGTGAAGCCAATTTTGCTGAGCAGCTTTTCTTTATCGAAGCGGGCGAAGATGTAGCGTGGAAACAAAGATTTCGTGATATAGACGTGCTTCCCCGTAAACTGATTAGGCCGTCGTTCCTGATATTTCGGATAAAACGTTTCGACCCTCCATGCGTTCAAATTACTCTCGGCTCGATCCTCTTGCTTGGGAAGTGTGTGAATAACATACCAACGTAGCGCTCCATCCGGGTCTTCAAAACTCATGGTATAACTCCAAACATCTGTGAGTGTGATAATGAGTATCGCGAGGTTTACTGTCGTCCGCCGCGCGTCGAATGCGTGGCGATCAATTTCGCCGCCGGTTCTCTAATGCCGTGCCGGACGACGACCATTTATTCCCTTATGAAAACTTTACAGTTTGTGTGTCCATCTAACTCCCGACATGCCGCAGCCCGCCCGCGCCCTCCAATTTCAAAGGGCAACATGCCGTCCGAACACACCAATTACGGGTTCGGGTTACGCCTTATTTCGAGATCAACTTCATCGAGGTTCGGTAAAATCTGCGACGTGAGTGGCCTTCCGGGGCGAGCGCAGATTAGCCTAAGCGTTAAATCACAGTCAAGGCTTTTTGCGATTTTTAGTGCAGGCTAACCTAAGCATCCAATATATTAAACCTACGATGCAAATATATATGCAACTTAGGTTACGATAAGCCCTTTAGCGGCGGATATTAACCATCCGGGGCGTGAGGATTTTGCCGCGCCGCCACAGACGAGGCGGTGGCCGTCGCGTTCCGAGAGGAAAAAGAGAAACATGCGCAAGAGGCTTTTCACGTCAATTTTTCTCGCCGTCGCTTTCGGCGCGACGACCACTTTGATGGTTAAAGAATCGCGTTCGCAGCAACGCGGCGAGCGGACGCAGCAGCGTGGCGTGCGGACGGGTCAGGGCGCGCTCGGAGATTGGACGACCGACGCTCCCGGCGTGCGACGCCACATCACGGTCGCGGATTTGCCCAAGCCGTTCGCCACGAACGACGTGGACAACGGGCCGAGGGTTGTGCGCCGTCCGGCCGAGGCATGGCCGCAAGTTCCTGCCAATTTCAAGGTCGAAGAGTTCTTTACAGACCTCAACAATCCGCGCGTCATACGCGTCGCACCAAACGGCGACATCTTTGTTGCCGAAAGTCGTGCCGGTCGCATACGCGTCCTGCGCGCGGCGGACGGTGCGGGTAAGCCTTCGGCGCACGAAGTTTTCGCTTCCGACCTGAACCGGCCGTTCGGCATCGCGTTTTACCCGCTCGGCGCGAACCCGCAGTACGTTTATGTGGCGAACACGGACGCCGTGGTGCGCTTCGCTTATCAGAAGGGCGATCTTAAAGCGCGCGGCAAACCTGAAGTGATCGTGAAAGACATTCCGGCGGGCGGCGAGTTGCGCGGCGGCGGTCATTGGACGCGCGATATTGTCTTTTCCAAAGACGGAAAGAAAATGTTTGTTTCCGTCGGCTCACAGTCAAACGCACGCGAAGACCGGAGGGTGAACGAAGACCGGCGCGCGTGCATTCACGAATATAACCCTGACGGAACCGGCTTTCGCATCTACGCGAGCGGCATACGCAACGCGGTCGGCCTCGCCATCCACCCGCAGACCGGCGAACTGTGGGCTTCGGTCAACGAGCGCGACGGGCTAGGCGATGATCTCGTGCCGGACTACGTGACGCGCGTGAAGGATGGAGGTTTTTACGGCTGGCCGTGGTTCTACCTCGGCTCCAATCAAGACCCGCGACATCTCGGCGCGCGCGCCGACTTGAGGAAGACGGTGTTCGTTCCCGACGTGCTTTTGCAGTCGCATTCGGCGTCGCTGCTGATTGACTTTTATGACGGGCGGCAGTTTCCGCGCGAATACGCGAACGAGGCATTCGTCGCGTTGCACGGTTCATGGAATCGCGCGCGGCGCACGGGCTACAAGGTGGTTCGCGTGCCGCTGCGAAAAGGCGTGCCGAAGGGAGAGTATGAAGATTTCATGACGGGATTCGTGACGCCGGACGGCGACGTGTGGGGTCGTCCCGTCGGGGTAGCGGTGGCACACGACGGCGCGCTCTTAGTTACAGACGACGGCTCGGACACCATCTGGCGAATTTCATACAAGGGCAAATAAGATCAATCTCAAGCATGCCCCGACAGGCATTCCGTCTTCAACGGTTTGCCTCTCGGAGAATTATTTCTTAGGCGTGGGCGTGAAGTTGAACTTTGAATCCTCAATTGCGGCGTTGTGTCTGACCTCCGTTAGTTTGAGGACGAACATTTCAAAGGCGTCGAGTTGGGAGCGGTTCGTCGTGAAAGGCAGTTTCACTCCGTCAACTTCACGATAGTCTTCATAGTCGGTCATTTCGGGCACCGCGCCCACCATCGTCTGGAAAAATCTGACTTTGCGCAGGAGCAGGGAGGTCTGCGTGTCGAAGTACAATTTTTCCGTCTGGTTGTCCGGCGTCAACGCCTCAAGCACGTAAGCCTCACGCTCGACGACCTTCTCCCTGCCCGTCACTCTCAGCGACGAATATTGCTCCTTGATTTTCAGCAACCTGAAAAAATTGGCCTCGCGTTTGAGAGCGGCTAAGGCGTCCGCGCTGACCTGGCGCGTGCCGCTGTTGTTGCCGACCCAGCCGGTCGTGCCGTCGAAGCCTAGAGTAGCGACGCCTTCGGGAGTGGTCATCACTCTGAGGAATTTGTCGGGGGCTTTTTGATAAATCTCGACCGGCGAGTTCGGGAGAAGATGCGCCGTGACGGTTCCCTTCAAGAGGCGTGTCTTCAAACTCTCGATGGCCGCCGTGCCGCCGACCGCCCGCGCGAAATTAGCCAGCACTTGTTCGACGCTCGGAAGCGGCTCAGGCTGTTTCGTCGCCGCGCCCGCCGCAGGCTCAATCGGGGCGGCGGCTTTCCCCAACGCAGGTAGCGACGCGGGATGCGTCTGCCCCTGATGACAGGTATTGCAGGTGACGACGTTTTGACCGCCAAACGTCGTGCGGTTGATGTCAATGGTCAACTGAATATGCTTGCGCGCGGTCTGCTTCGCAGGCTTATCGTCCTTTGCCCATTCCCACCCGTCTGCGCCCTTCACGTGACAGTACTCGCATCTCACGCCAAGCGACACTCTCATGAAGTTCATCACGTTGTAGATTTGCGAACTCGGCAGCCCCTTGAGAGCCTGAATATTTTCAAACTCCTGCTCGACGGGCTTCTCTCTCTGTCCCGCTTGCGACGACAGTTTGAGCGGTATCGCCGGGAAGCCGCCCGCGAAAGCGAGTCCGCTCGCCGAAACGCTGCGAGCGTTAACCACCGTGCCCGCGCGACCCTGACCGGCGATCAGTAAGCCACACACGAGCGCGAGCCACAGGCCAAAGACGATGAGCGTGAGTTTGCGTCTGTTCATGGTGCGTACTTTTGAGTGAGAGTTGAGGTAGACATTGAACTTATCGAACGGCAATTGCGCGCCCGTGTTGAGAGCGACCGGGTTAAAGTTCGCGCTTTAGAATTTCACCGCAGAGACGCGGAGCAAAGCCGCAGAGAATCGCAGAGCAATTCATTCAAATTTTTCGCGCCCCTTCTGCGTGTCTCTCTCTGCGTCTGCGGCGGTGAAGGTTTTATTTGGACTGAGCGGGCGCGAGTGCGTCGAGCGCGCGGATGACGAGCGCGGTTGATGACCTGTGAATGGCCCTGCCGCCTACGTTGCGCAACAAAACTACGCCCGTCCGAGATGCCCGGTCGAAATCCGCTCTCGCCTCGTAACCCGCCACTCCCCCGGCGTAACCGTAAACGACGCGTGTTCCCTGCACGCGAAAGCGAAACCCGATCCCGTAGCCCGCCGCGAGGAACGTCTCTTCGTCGGCCAACACGGAGAGGCTCTTGAAATTCTCGTCGAGCGTCTCTTTCTTCAGCAGGCCGGAGGGGATGTCGCCCAACTCGAAAGCGATAAAACGCGCGAGGTCGGCGGCCGTGGTATAGACCGCGCCGTTCGGGACTTTGTAGCCACGCCCCAGATGTTCCGCTTCGGGCGTCTTCGCATCCACCGTGCCTTCACCCATCATGGCGTAGCCCTTCGAGATGTGGGCGCGGTTCTGCGCGTTTGGTTCAAAGGAAGTGCTCGACATGCCGAGCGGCGCGAAGATACGTTGTTGCACGTATTCGACGTAGGGTTGTTTCGCCGCGCGGCTCAACGCCGCACCGAGAATCGCGTAACCGATGTTGGAATAAGAAGCGCGCGTGCCCGGCTCGTAGATATAACTTGTGTTCGGGAGCGCGGCGAGCAGCGTCTTCTCCCAATCGGACACCGCCCCCTTTGTGTAAAGGGCTGCGTTGCCGGGTTCGCTGTCGAGGCCGGAGGTGTGCGTGGCGAGTTGGATGAGCGTAATGGGCGGCGCACCGTTTGAGCGTCCCTGAATCTTGTTCACTTCGGGAAAGTACTTCTCCACCGGATCGGAGAGCCTGACCTTCCCTGCTTCGACCAACTGCAAAAGCATCAAGCCTGTGAACTGCGTCGTCACAGAGCCGATGCGATAGATCGTGTCTTTCGTCGCAGGTTGTTTCTGCTCCATGTCGGCATGGCCGTAACTCTTGCTCCACACCAGTTTCGTACCGGAGACGACGCCGATGGTGAGGCTGCCGACGTTGTTCTGCTTGAACTCGGCTGCCGCGAGCGCATCTATCTGCGTGATCGCCGCGCGCATCTCCGGCGCGACCGCTTCCTGTCCTCTGACGGCAGACGCTAAACAGGTCAGCGCAAGGCTCAACCCGAGAAATAGAGTGAGTACACGATTCACAATGTTCTCCATTAAGGGACGATTTAGAGGAAGTCTGGATAGCAGAGGCGACCTTCCGCACAACTGAGGCATAACAGTCGCACTCTATGCGCGCCCTTTGAACTTGTCAAGATTTTTCCGAATAGCCGCTTGTTTGACGGCCACGACGAGGTCAGTGCCAAGACGAACGACGCTCGACGCGCTTTCTCATCGTTCAGCGATATAGTCCCAGCAGCGGAGTCGCCAATCGCGCCCCTCGACGGCCAACGCGGCCACATACTCAGGCGCGAGCGTCAACTCCCGCAGCGACCAGCGTGCGACTTCCTGCGGATCGCGGGCGTTCAACAGGGACGCAGGCTCGTCTGGAGACAAAGACACGTCGAACTCGTCGAGCGGTAAAGAGAGACCTTCGCCGCGCGCCTTGATGTAAGCCTCCTTACGCGTCCAGCAGTTGAAGAAGGCGCGTGAGCGCAAGTGCGGCGGCAAGGCGCGCAGCGTCTCAACTTCGCGCGGCGAAAACAAATGTCCGGCGATCTCCTCGCATTCCATATCTGCGCGCACGTATTCGACATCTATCCCAATTTCGCGCCCGCGCGTCACGGCGTACAGGGCGACGGCTCCGGCGTGCGTGAGATTGAAGCGGGGCGTCTCGAAGTCTCCGGCGACGTGCAATTCAGGTTTGCCGAAAGGGGTATAACTAAAACGCAGGCTCTCAGGCGGGCGGCGCACATACAAGCCCAAAATCTTTCTCAGGATTCCTCTCGCGACGATGAAGTGCGCGCGGTCTCTTTGAAAGTGGAAGTTGTCCGCGCGACGCCGCTCGTCGGCAGCCAGAAGCTCGTAGAATGACTCGACCTCGGGCGCAGTCTTCATCAGCACAGCCCGCCAGACGTGAACTTCGTCAGGCCGCGCCTGCGGCTGCACAGGCGCAAGTTCCCAGGAGTCTCTCCACACGATGCCGGGCGGCGTGTTCATAGTAATGTGCGTTCGACGGAGGCGAACCGGAAAACGTGAAGCAACCCCGCTTCGACGCCGACGTGCAAGACGGACTTCATTCTATTTAGTGATGTCGGGATGCGAGGTTGTGTCAGCCGTCAAAAATTATTTCCTTACGCGTCATTTGAAAGGCTCGGAATCGAACCTACGTCTGAAGTCTTCGCCCTCAATCATAACAGTTTTACACATTTCGCAGCGGCGGCTTCTGCGTCGCGTCCCGACGCGCTCTTCCCGCGTCTCCTCCGCCGTTTCGGGAAGGCTTCAACTACCACCGGAAGGCGACCGTCATGCTCAACAGCCTGTTACCCGCTGATCAACTCACGCTCAGGATGTTCGGCGACGAGAAGGCCGAGAAGGCGGCGCAAGGGGCGTGCGCCAATTTTGGTGACATCTGTTAAGCTTCGGCTAGACCGTGACTAATGTGGTAAATAACCATCACACAGCTATAACGGCGACGCGGAATGCGGCGATCACATTTTCGGCGGAGGATCATTTGAGGAGGCAGAGAGGATGCGGTTATTAGCCAGGGGCGTCCAGTTTTGGCAAGATCACGGTGCGCGTGCGACGTACCGTGCGACGCTCCGTAAGTTGCGGCTGTCTGTTACGGGAGTCAATAAACGGACGCCCACGTCGGCGCTGCCTTACAGTTACGCGTGCCAGCGCATTCCGTTCAAGCACGGCGCGGAGAGTCGCAACGCGCCCGGTTTCCATAAGCGGGTTAATTGGATCATACCTAATTTCCACAAGTCTTCGGGTGGACTGAGAACCATCTTCCGCGTGGCTCTGGCACTGGAACAGGCTGGCTATGATGTCCACTTCTACGTCTTTGGCGAGACGCACTACGTCAGCGGTTCGGAGGCCGCCGAAGCGATACGGACTTTCTACCCGTTGAAAGCGCCCGCGCATCTGGGCGTCACAGAAATGCTCCCGGCGGAGTTTTGTCTGGCGACTTCGTGGATGACGGCCTACCCGCTCAGAGATTTCGCCGCGTGCCGACGGAAAATCTACTTCGTGCAGGACGACGAATCCCTCTTCCTCCCCGAAAGCTCCGGGAAGATGCTCGCGGAAGAGACCTATCGCTTCGGGTTCGAGTGCGTCTGCGCAGGCCGCTGGCTCGCACAGCGTATGCGCGACTACGGCAATCAGGCAGTGTCCTTTGATCTGGCCTACGACCCGGAGGTCTATTTTCCCGGCGCGGAAATACCACAGAGGAAGCGCGTCGTTTTCTACTCGCGTTATCATACGGCCAGACGCGGGGTGGAGTTGGGTTTGCTCGCCCTGACCCTGTTGAAGGAAAAGCACCCGGAGGTGGAAGTCGTCCTCTTCGGCTCGGACGAAATGCCTTACGACTTGCCCTTCGACTACACTTTGGCGGGCGTGCTCCAACTGGACGACTTACCAGCCCTCTATCGAAACGCCACCGTCGGCCTCTCCATCTCGCTCACCAACTATTCATTAGTGCCGCAGGAGATGCTGGCGTGCGGCTTACCCGTCGTCGAGGTGAACCACCCTTCTCTACAGGCGGCTTACCCGGCCAGCAGCCCCGGCCTACGCCTCGCACACCCCACGCCTGAGCGGCTCGCCCACGCGCTGTCGGAAGTCATCACACTGCCGGAAACCGAAGTGCCGCCCACACGACAGGCCGCCGCCCGACTGGTCAGCCATCTCTCATGGCAGAATGCCGACAAGGCGCTGCTCGACTTTCTTGCTTCCGCTTAATCACCGCTCCCCCACGACTTAGCGGAATCCTCAGTAGTGTCCTAATTTCAACTTTCCTCTGCGTCTCCTCTGCGGGTCTCTCTGCGTCTGCGGCGGTGAGTGCTTGCTTGACTAAGATTCACCGCCGCAGACGCAGAGAGTTCAAACTCCATTAGGGAGCGGGCGAAGCGGGTTCGGGCGTTGGGCATTTGCCTTTGAAAAACCTCTTGATTAATTCAGCGTTGCTGCTATTATTCGCCACCTCACAGTTATTACCTCTCACAACCTTCGTTCTTTCGACCACCCAAAGTGCAATCCTGAATCAGCGATCTATGGAGGCGGCCATGGCTACTCAACAGTGTGCGACTGTCAAAATCACGAACAATACAGGCGGCAACGCGCAGATTCTTCTCTTCCACAGCAACGACACCAACGGCACGCAGAGGGGCAGTTGGGCGGCAAAGCCCGGCCAGACCGTCGGGTCGTTGTCGGCCTATTTCGAGACCGGATGGGACGCCGGCGAGAGCCTCGATTGGTGGTCAGTGCTCGTCCACGTCAAGGACGGCCCGACGCCCGGCTTCTACATCAGCAGCGGCACTGATATCGTCCCGTATTGGAAAGAATGCCAGTTCCAAGACTCGGACGCGGAGCAGACATTGACCTTCGCGGTCAGCGCCAACGGGTTCGATGTCGCTCTCTATTCCGGTACCTGCTCGAACGGGATGACGAAGCTGTCGCCTTCCGCGCAGACCACGCACGTCTTCGTGGTGATGCTGGAGAACCGTTCGTTCGACAGCATGTTTGCGATGTCGGGCATCAAGGGGATCACTGCGGCCACCACGGAGGACTCGAATTCCTACGACGGCAAGACGTACTACGTGCAGTCGAGCGCGCCGCTCAGCCTGCCGACCGATCCGGGACACGAGTTCCCGGACGCCGTCGAGCAACTTTGCGGGGAGAACGTGTCCTACCCGCCCGGCGGCCCCTTCCCGCCGATCAACAACTCTAGCTTCGTCGCTAATAGCAGGAGTCGTCTCTTTGTTTGATTTCTTATTGCCCTTTCCGCCTGCTTTATCTCCGCCTTCTTCGTTTGCACTTGTATCAGGCTTATTGTCCTCCGGGTCGGGGTTGGCAGAAGTGTCCGCGTCTGCCGCCGCGTCCGGGTCATCGGACATGCGCGGAGACTGCGTGCATCCACCATTCCCATCAGAACGCCCGCCCGGCATACTCCCACACCCGATTGAAGTGGGCATGGTGAGGATCATCGCTGCTGCCCCACCCAGTCTTAGCGCGGCTCCCCCGGTTACTCTGCCAACACGCTTAGTGCCGCCCCAGAGCCAGCTACCAAACCTTGAATACCATGGATTCTCATAAACCGGCGTATTGTTCGGATATGGCACCGTGATGGGTGGTAGAGGCTCCGTAACGGTGACCGTTCCACCATCAATGACAACTGTGTTTCCATCTCCGTCGCAGGCGGTATTGGGGGGACATTTTTCTTCTGAGGGTCTTGCGCGCTCAGACCAGTGGGGTCTGTCAGACTGAGGGGATTATTCAAGACATAAGCATAACGATTGAAAGTCTGCGGGTCACTAATATTGGCAGAACTCATTAGCGGGTCAACGCTGGTGAATCTCCCTTGCGTGCTGTTGAAGTAGCGCGCCTGCGCGTAATCCAACCCCGTCTCACCATCTCTCTCATACCCGGTGAAATGCTGCCTGACATTATCCGCCGCATAGCCCTGCCCACTTGTCCTGCCGCCCGTACCAGCAAACAGTTCTTCTCCGAAAGGCAAATAATCATGCCGCTTAGTATTCGCCAGTGTCCCTGACAGGTCGGCCACGATGCGCGGCGTGCCGAGGTGGTCTGAGACTATCCAGTTCATCTGCCCCGCGCTCTCCGCCGTGACTAATAGCTCCCTGTTTCTGTACCCGTACTCCTTCTGCGGCGTGGACGGCGCAGCACTCGCCGCGTACTCGGCCAACAACTCCCTGTCTATGCCATAGACCTGCCACACCTCGCTGCCTAGTATCTTCCGGCGTGTGCGTCGCCCGTCGGCGTCGTAGGTGTAGGCGCTGGCGAGTTGGTTGTTCGGGTAGTAGGCGGCCGTCATCCGGTTCTCCGCGTCATAGAAGCGCGTGCCGGGTGCGGGGCTTGAGGTGTGCGTGTCGTAGGTGAGGTTGCCTGCCGCGTCGTAACTCATCACGCCGCTGTAGCCGGAGGGCACGCCGAGGCGGTTCGTCGCCGTGCTCGCCGTGTACTGCGGCTCCGGGATG
>DASYMM010000629.1:0-5462 GCA_036009085.1 Pyrinomonadaceae bacterium
TCAATAACCCTTAACTAGCGCGGGACTGAAAGCAGTTCAGTCCCGCGCCTTCAACTTCACGCGGGGACGCCCCTCGCGTCCCCGCGTGAAGTAACTTTTCCGCAATTATTAGCATCAAATAAACCCTCTGATAAGGACACCCCCGGTATCGACAAGAAAGCACAAAGGACGTTTAGCATGTACATCATTTCTAATGCACTCAATCGCGTAAGATTTTCCCCCAACGTTCCGATGCGCGTCGCAAAACTGGCGGCAAGCGTGCTGCTGCTCGCGTCTTCCACGGCGCACGCGCAAATCGGCGGCCCCCATGATTCAGCGCGCGCCGCAAAAAATGCTCCCGCGAAAGCGCCCGCTTCCGTCTCGCAACGCTTCGAGAAGGAAGGCGTGGCGATTGATTTCAGCCTGACCGCCTCCCCCGACGCGCAAGGCCAAACCCCCGGACTCGTCGCCGGTAGCGATGCGACCGTCACTTTTCGTCTGAGCGATGCGCGCACCGGCGCACCCGTCACGGGGCTGCACCCGAGTAGCTGGATCAGTTCCAGCGCCTCCCCGAACGCGCCCAACGAAGCGCAATGCAAAGACCGTATTAAGACGCTCGCGGGCGGACTCTTGAGCACCCGCGCCGAAATCGACCTCAACAGTTACGTCGTCCTGACCATCAACCACGACAACACGATCTCTTTCATCAACCCGTTAGTCTCTTTCAGCAAAACGAAACTGGAAAATCTGGTCACGTTGCCGGGCATGGGCGCGGACTGGGTTCTCACGCGACAGAAAGATTTGCTCTATGTAACTTTGCCGGAGCAATCGGCGGTCGCCGTAATTGACACCGCGACGCGCAAACTCAAGGGACAGATCGAGCTTGGCGAGAAGACCAAACCCGTCCGCATTCAACTTCAACCGGACGGCCGTTATATCTGGGTCGGGCTGGATGGCTCTTCAAAGATCGCCGTAATTGATGCTAAAGCCGCCAAGCTCGTCACCACTGTCACGGCGGGCGAGGGGCTGCACAACATAACTTTTACCGCCGATAGCCGCTTCGCCTACGTCACGAATTCCGCCTCAGACAACGTCTCCGTCATCGACACGCAAAAGCTCAACAAGATCGCGGACATCAAGGTCGCGAAAACTCCGGTCGTCGCTGCCTATAGCGGCGCGAGCAAACTGGTCTACGTCGCCTCTGTCAACGGCGAGACGATCACCGTGATCGATCCTGCGAAACAGCAGTCGGTGGCCGACGTGACGGTCGGGCGCGGCGTGGTCGCGCTCAGATTCGAGCCGACCGGGCGTTACGGTTTCGCCGTCAATCAGGTCGGGAGCACCGTCTCCGTCATCGACGCGGCCACCAACAGCCTCGTCGGCACAACCGCCGTCGTGAAAGAACCGGATCAGGTGGTCTTCACCGACGAATATGCTTACGTGCGCGGCCTCGGCTCGGAGAAGTTTTCGCTGATCGAGTTGCGCGAAGTGTCCTCCGGCAAAATCTCGCCCGTCTACATCCAGGCGGGGCAGCATCCCGCGACGGACTTGCCCAAAGAGATCGGCGTCGCGGACATGATCGCGCCCGTGCCGGGAGGCGACGGCGCGATGATCGCCAACACCGCCGACGCGATGTTCTATTACTACACCGAGGGCATGATGGCTCCGATGGGCAGCTTCACGAACTACAAGCGGCGACCGCGCGCCCTGCTCATCCTCGACCGCAGCCTCTCGGAAATCACGCCCGGCGTTTACTCAACCCCGATCAAACTTACTTCGGCGGGTCGCTTCGACGTGCCGTTCTTACTCGACCAGCCGCGCATCATTAACTGTTTCCAGTTGAGCATCACCGAGTCGAAGGACCAACAGGCGAAGCAACAGGTGGCCGGGAGCC
The DNA here is from genome assembly GCA_036009085.1 of Pyrinomonadaceae bacterium. Taxonomy (GTDB): domain Bacteria; phylum Acidobacteriota; class Blastocatellia; order Pyrinomonadales; family Pyrinomonadaceae; genus JAIVJZ01. Next base: position 1,874 of record DASYMM010000629.1, read on the forward strand.
TTCACATCGAACCGCTCTTTAAAGGGGCGCAGTTCAATGCGGGCGAGCGCGTCAAACTCCGCTTCAAGATCACGGATTCGGACACGCGCCAACCCCTCGCCAAACTAGGCGACGTGCGCGTGCTGGTCTTCGAGCCGCCCGGTGTCTGGCAGCAACGCCAGTGGGCGAAGTCTGTCGGCGAAGGCATCTATGAGATCGAGCAGGAGTTTCCGAACGACGGCGTCTTCAGCGTGATGGTCTCCATCTTCTCGCGCGGAATAGAGTTCAGCGACTTGCCGTTTACCCCCGTCGCTGTCGAAGGAAAGAAGGCGTCCGGTCAGGCGAAAGTCAACGCCAACTGATGAAGGAAAGAATTAACATGAAGAGAAATATCAAATCTACGCACGCGCTCATCGCCCTCTTCTTCCTCGTCGCCATCTGCGCGACGGGGACGGAGAGCGCGCACGCCTCACAAAAGGCGCGCGCGCGTGCGTCGCAACGGCAGGTCGAGTACGCCTGCCCGATGCACCCGGAAGTGAAAGCGAAACGTCCCGGCACCTGTCCGAAGTGCAAGATGGACTTGCGCCGCGTGAGCGTCGCGGCTCAAGCGACAGTTTCGGACAATAGCATCGTTACTGTCCCGACACCGGAGCGCGCCGACGGTGCGGGGCAAGCAGCCGTGCTGCGTATCCCCGACACGCCCGTGCTCGATCAAGACGGGCGAAAGCTGAACTTCTACAGCGATCTCGTCAAAGGGAAGACCGTCGCCATTGATTTTATCTTTACGACTTGCAACGGCGTGTGCCCGACGATGACGGCCAAATTTCGCCAGTTGCAACAGGCGTTGGGCGAGCGCGTCGGGCGCGACATTCAACTGATCTCAATCAGCGTTGACCCGACCACCGACGTTCCCGCGCGGCTCCACGCTTACGCCGAGAAATTTCATGCCGCACCCGGCTGGAGTTTCGTGACCGGCGACAAGCCCCAGATTGACGCCTTGCTGCGCGCCCTCGGCGCGTTCGCACCGGACAAAACCAAGCACCCGCAGACCATCCTCATCGGCAACGAGGGTGCTAACTACTGGACTCGCACGCTGGGTCTCTCCGCTACCAAGACCATCGCGGAGATCGTGACCGACGCCGCTGATAAGGACAGCAGCAGGCAGACGGCGCGGGGCGTTAAAACGCCCGACCCGGCACCCTCTAACGTTGCGGCCACCGCCGATGGCACAGCGTCCGTCGAGAACACCGCGTCAACGAGACCATCGGCGGATTACTTTCCCAACCACCTGCTCTTGACGCAGGACAACAAGCCCGTCCGTTTCTACAACGACATGCTCAAAGATAAAGTTGTGCTCATCAACTTTATGTTCACAACCTGTCAGGGCGTCTGCTCGCCGATGACGGCCAACCTGCTCAAAGTGCAGCAGTATCTCGGCGACCGCGTCGGTCGCGACATCAATATGATCACGATCACCGTTGACCCGACGACGGATACAGTCCGCGTGCTCAAAGACTACACGGAGAGATTCAAGATCAAGCCGGGCTGGTATTTCCTGACCGGAAAGAAAGAGAACGTTGACTGGGTGCTCTACAAAGTCGGCGGCTATGTGAAGAACAAAGCGGAGCACACGAGCATGCTCGTGATGGGCAACGATGTGACCGGCGAATGGGTGAAGCTGCCCGCGATGGCTAGCCCCGCAGACATCGCTAACGCCGCCATCAAACTGGCTGACTCGAAGGGCGACTCGCAGGCTGACTCGAAGAACGACTAAATCGTGTTATGAGTTTTCGTTCCATCAAACTCTTCATCATCCTCGCCGTCGTGTTAGCGGCAATCTGGCTCGGACTTGACGGTCGCGGCAGTGCTGCGGCGTCGCCGACACCCGGCCGGTTGACGCCAGCGGAACAGCGCGGCAAGAAGATTTATTTGAAGGGGGAAGACGAAGGCGGGGAGATCACGGCCTTACTCGGCGGCAGCGATACGGAAGTCCCCGCCTCAACTTTTGCCTGTGTCACCTGTCATGGTTTGAAGGGCGAAGGAACAAATGAAGGCGGCTTACAAGCTCCCACGCTCGTCTGGTCTGCGCTCGCGGCTCCGGCCACTTCCGCGCTCACGCGGCAGGAGCGCGCCGCTTACACGGAGGCCACGCTCGTACGCGCGCTTCGCGTCGGCCTTGATGCTTCGCGCGGGCGTCTGCATCCGGGCATGCCCCGGTATCGCATCAGCGACGAGCAGGCCGCGAATCTCGTCGCCTATCTCAAAAAGCTCGGTCGTGAAGTTGAACCGGGAGTGAGCGAGACGACGATCAAGGTGGGCGCGGCGTTGCCTATGTCCGGCGCGCTCGCGCAGGTGGGCGAGGACATCAAGGCCACGATCTCCGCCTCGTTTGCAGAGGCGAACGAACGGGGCGACATCTACGGGCGGCGTTTCGAGTTGGTGGTCGAAGACTCGCGCGGCGACCTTGAAGGGACGCGCGCCGCAACCCGCACGTTGATCGAGCGAGACGGCGTCTTCGCGCTCGCGGGCAGCTACGAGCCGAGAGAAGGCATCGCGGCAGATGAGTTTCTACGGCAGAGCGAAGTGCCGCTGGTTGGCCCCGTCACGCTCTCGCCGCATCTCACGATGCCTCCCAACCGCTTCGTCTTTTACCTGCTGCCCACGTTCGACGAGCAAGCACGCTCGCTCGTAGATTTCATCGTTGCACAATCCCCCAGCGCCCCCAACGCCCCCAACGAACGCGCGAGCGTCGAGCCTGCCCGTGGGAAGGACAGGCAGAGCGCGACGGTCGCGCGGAAGGCGCGCGCCGCCGTCATCCACGTCAACGGCACACTCGAAACGGGCGCGCTGGTTTCCCTGCAAGCGCAGGCGCGTCTGCGCTCGTTGCAGATCGTATCGGAACAAAGCTACGAGGCGGGACGCTTCAACCCCGCACGCGCGGTCGAGACGTTGGCGCGCACCCGACCCGAATACGTCTTCTTCTTCGGCGGAGCCGCAGACATCGTCGCGTGCGCGCGGGAGATGGAACGGGCGGGGTTAAAAACATCACTGGTCAGTTCCGTGATGATGCTCGGCGGGGGAGCCTTTGAACTGCCGCCGTCGGTCGCCGCCCGCACCTTTCTCTCGTACCCTTCGGCGTTGCCGAATCAGGAAGACTTCGCGGAGTTTCTTTCGGTCATGCAACGGCGCGGCGTGCCCTTGCGCAGCCCGGCCTTTCAGACCATCGCCTACGCGGCGGCGAAGACCTTGATCGAAGCAACGAAATTGAGCAGCAGGGAGCTTAGCCGCCACACGTTGATCGACGCCCTCGAAGGCTTACGCGGCTACCGCACCGGAGTCGTCCCGCCGCTCAGTTTCAGCCCGAACCGCCGCGTCGGCGTCGAAGGCTCTTACGTGGTCGGGATCGATCTGGTCAACAAGCGATACACGGCCTTAAGCGAGCAAATCATCCCGCGCGATAACAACTAAACGGCGCGACGGCATCAACTAATTTTACGCACGCGGCAGCGGCTCACACGAGACAACGTCGCCCACTCAATAAACGAGAGACGCATTTTTACCGGAGACTTATGAAACAGCAAATTAAATTAGCAACGTTCGCCGCCATCCT
>DASYMM010000630.1:0-6641 GCA_036009085.1 Pyrinomonadaceae bacterium
ATGATTGCCATTCACCACAGAGCCACAGAGGACACGAAGGGGGCACAGAGAGTTCACATCAATTGTAGGATACTGCCCGCGTGCCTGTTGCTTTGCGGCGCGTCCGGCGATTCGTTATACTCGACAAACTTCGCTTCGTGCCGAAGCGTGCGAATCAAGACTCGCGGACAGACAGGGCTTGGCCGTCATTTTTTGACAGCCGGGCGAGCGCACGGCGCGCCACTCGCGTCGTGTTTTCAGGAGCGGTAAAAGGCGGTAAAAAGTTTTATGTACCAACTTCCCCAGGGACAGACGAATGAGGCGGAGCGCGCTATCCTGCGCCGCCTGCGTGTGTGGATCGCGGCATTAGCTCTGGCGTGTCTGGTGGTCGGCGTCGGCGTCGGGGCGATGCTGGCGGGGCGTCCCGCCGTCGCGCAGAACGATTCGCAGCGCGCCGCGCAGAACGCACGCGCGCCCGAAGCCCTCTCCGCGTCCTTCGCAGAGATCGCGCAACGCGTCGAACCGGCGGTCGTCAACATTGATACGGTCTCCGCGCCGCAGGTGGCCGAGCGCGGCGGCAGCACCGCGCAGAACGGCGGCAACGGGAACGGCAACAGCAACAACGACAGCGACGACGACTCGGACGACAAGGACGGCGGCGGCGATAATCCTCTGATGGAGATGTTTCGCCGGCAGATGCCGCAACGCCCCTCGCGCGGCGTCGGCAGCGGCTTCATCGTGGACTCCAAAGGCTACATCCTGACGAACCATCACGTCGTCGAAGGCGCAACGCGCATCACCGTGCGCCTGCAATCGGGCGAACTCATGCGCGGTCGCGTCGTCGGCGAAGACGACGAGACAGACCTCGCCGTGATCAAAGTCGAGACGACGCGCGAACTGCCGACCGTCAAACTCGGCAACTCGGACGAAGCGCAGGTGGGCGATTGGGTCTTGGCCGTCGGCTCGCCCTTCGGACTCGACCAAACCGTCACCGCCGGGATCATCTCGACGCGCGAACGCACCACGCCCGTCTCCACCAGCTTCCAGAGATTCTTACAGACCGACGCCGCCATCAATCGCGGCAACTCCGGCGGGCCGCTTGTCAACATGCGCGGCGAAGTCATCGGCATCAACTCGCAGATCGCCACCTCGACCGGCGACTACAACGGCATCGGTTTCGCCCTGCCTTCAAACGAAGCCAGCTTCGTCTATCGTCAGATCGTTGACGGCGGGCGCGTCAAACGCGGTTATCTGGGCGTGCTGCTCGATTCGGTGAAGGCCGAGTTTGCGCGCGTCTATGGCTTGAAGGACGCGAAGGGCGCGATCATCACGGACGTGCGCGAAGGCCCGGCTCGCGCCGCTGGCATTCAGGTCAACGACATCATCGTGGAGTTCAACGCGAAGCCCATCGCCAACTCGCAGGACTTGATCAACAAGGTCGCGAGCACGCCCGTCGGCGAGACGGTGCAACTCACTTTCCTGCGCGACGTAAACGGCCAACTCGAACGGCGCACGGTCGGCGTCTCGGTCGGCGAGCGACCGCCGCGCGGCGCGTCCGAAGCCGTGCCGACGCCGACGCCTTCTCCGGCCAAGGTCGTCCCGGCCAAGCCCGAAGGCGAACGCCCGACACTCGGCCTGACCCTGAGCGAACTCACGCCGCAACTCGCCAACGAGCGAAACCTCAAAGGCGTGCGCGGCCTCCTGGTGCGCGACGTGGATCAAAGCGGGCTGGCTTACGAAGCGCAAATCTCGGAGAACATGGTCATTCAGCGCGTCAACCGCATTCCGGTGAACACGCTGGCCGAGTTCGAGCGCGTCATCAGCGGTCTCAAAGTCGGCGACGCAGTCGTGATGAACGTCACGTTCCTCGACCGCCGTAATTTCATCACGCAGACGATCATCCAATTCACGTATCAATAAGTTTCAAGTTTCAGGTTTCGGGTTTCAAGTTAAAGAAAACTTCTGACCTGAAACCTGAAACTCGAAACCTGAAACTCACTTATGGCACAGGCGAAAAAAGCGTTAGGCCGGACGACGAAGAAGAGCGCGGGCGGCAACGGTAAACAGAGCGGCGGCGCGCGTCCGGTCGTTAAAACTTACAGCAACTACATCGCGGGAGAATGGATTCCGGCGGCGAGCGGCGAGTATTTCGAGAGCGTCAACCCGGCGGACACGCGCGATGTGGTGGGACGTTTTCCGGTCTCGCACGCGGAAGATGTCGAGCGCGCGGTCGGGGCGGCGAAGAGCGCGGCGGAAGGTTGGCGACGGATGCCCGCGCCGCGTCGCGCCGAAATCCTGTTTCGCCTCGGCAACATCCTCATCCGCGACAAAGACCGCCACGCGGCGGACATGACGCGCGAGATGGGCAAGGTCTTGAAGGAGACCGGCGGCGACGTGCAGGAGGCGATTGATTGCACCTTCTACACGGCGGGCGAAGGCCGACGCCTTCACGGCTACACGACGCCCGCCGAGATGCCCGACAAGTTTGCGATGTGCGTGCGCCAGCCCGTGGGCTTGTGCGGATTGATCACGCCCTGGAATTTCCCGATGGCGATCCCTTCGTGGAAACTGATCCCCGCGCTCGTCTGCGGCAACACCGTCGTCATCAAGCCCGCCGAAGACACGCCGCTCTCGACTTACAACTTAATCAAAGCGTGCGAGGAAGCGGGCATGCCGAAAGGCGTCGTCAACCTCGTCACGGGCTACGGCGAGACGGCGGGCAAGCCTTTGACCGAACACCGCGACGTGCGCCTGATCTCCTTCACGGGTTCGACCGAGACGGGGCGACTCATCGCGGGCGTCTGCGCCGACCGCAACGCCATCTGCTCGCTCGAACTCGGCGGCAAAAACGTGATCATCGTGATGGACGATGCGGACGTTGACCTCGCCGTCGAGGGCGCGGTCTGGGGCGCGTTCGGCACTTCGGGTCAACGCTGCACGGCTTCGTCGCGCATCGTCGTGCATAAGAAGGTCTATAAAAAGTTTACGCAGAAGTTGGTCGAGCGTGCGGAAGGTTTGCGCGTCGGCAACGGCGCGGACGCAAACACGGACATGGGGCCTGTCATTAACGCCGATGCGGTGCACAAGATTCTCGGCTACATCGAGGTCGGCGAAAAAGAGGACGGCGCGCGGCTTGCGACCGGCGGCAAGCGTCTGACGACGGGCGCGCACGCGAACGGCTATTTCATCGAGCCGACCGTGTTCGCGGATGTCGCGCCGCAGATGCGTATCGCGCAGGAAGAGATTTTCGGCCCCGTCACCGCCGTCATTCCGGTCAACAATCTGGAAGAGGCCGTCCACGTCGCGAATGATGTGCGCTACGGTCTGTCGGCGGCCATCTACACGCAGGACGTGAACCGCGCGTTCCATGCCATGAACGACATGTACACGGGTATCTTCTACGTCAACTCTTCGACCATCGGCGCGGAAGTCCATCTGCCTTTCGGCGGCACGAAGGCGACGGGCAACGGCCACCGCGAAGCGGGCACGCAAGTTCTGGACATCTTCACCGAATGGAAGTCCATCTACGTTGATTACAGCGGCAAGCTACAACGCGCGCAGATTGACGAAGTGAAGTTTGAATAAGCGTCACAAGGCCATAAATCGTGAGTCGTAAATTGTAAATAGAGAAAGACTGTTATCTTTCTATTCACCATTTACGATTCACGATTCACGATTTATGTTATTGCGAGAGCCTTACGAGCCGCGCCCGATTCGCTTCCTCGAAGAGTGGGCGTTTGAGGGCTGGCGGCTGAAAGCTTACGGCATCACTTACCGGCGCGAACGCCCGCGCGCGGAGTTGATCGAGACGGCGCGGCGTCTGGCGCGCGAGTCTCTGCCGCCCGCTTTGACGGGCGGCAACTACGCGGTCGGCTACGTCGGCATACACGACGGGCGCGGCGCGAATTTCATCTTCGTTGACTGGTGGGCGGACGAAAACGAACTACATCACAGGGTCTTCGCCGCGCCGTCCGGTGAGTTAAAAAATCTGCCTGAGATCACGGCGACGGGTTTGTCTGTTTGCGTCTGGGATTTGCGCGTGCAATGCTTCGAGTGCGAGGCTTGGCTCGAAACAGCGTTGCAGAATCCGCAAGAGGCTAGTCTTGACGATTACATGCGCCGCCAGTTGAACGAAGTTGTATAAACTGGAACGTCGTGCGTCGTCGCTGTCCGGCGAAGAGTTCGTCCGGGCTGTCGTCTTCGTGTCCTTGATTTTCACCCGACCAAATTTTCTAACGATTGGAGAAAACCAAAGTGCTAATCGGACTCCCCAAAGAGATCAAAGATAATGAGTATCGTGTCGGGATGACGCCTGCCGGGGTGCGCGCTCTGACTGATGCCGGGCACAAAGTTGTCGTCGAGCGCAAGGCGGGCGAAGGCTCCGGTTTCGATGACGCGTTGTACGAACGCGCCGGCGCGACCATGCTCGATACGGCTGACGAAGTGTGGGCGCAGGGCGAGATGATCGTGAAGGTGAAAGAGCCGATTGCGCCCGAATACCCGCGCATGCGCGAAGGACAGGTGCTCTTCACCTACCTGCATCTCGCGCCCGACAACGAACTCACGAAGCAACTGCTCGAACGCAAAGTGACGGGCGTGGCCTACGAGACGATCACGGATCGCAAAGGGACGCTGCCGCTTTTGACGCCGATGTCGGAAGTGGCGGGGCGCATGGCGATTCAGGTCGGCGCGCAATATCTGGAAAAGATGTCGGGCGGGCGCGGCGTGCTCTTAGGCGGCGTGCCGGGAGTTCCGGCGGCGAAGGTCGTCATCATCGGCGGCGGCGTCGTCGGCACAAACTCCGCGAAGATGGCTGTGGGCTTGGGCGCGCACGTCACGATCATTGACAACAATCTGGATCGCCTGCGCGAACTCGACGACATCTTTCTGTCGCGCATCACGACGCTCGCCTCTTCGGCCTACGCCATTCAAGGCGCGATCTCGGAGGCCGATCTGATCGTCGGCGCGGTGCTCGTGCCCGGCGCGGCTGCGCCGAAACTCATCACGCGCGAGATGTTGAAGAAGGTGCCGAACGGCGCGGTCATCGTTGACGTGGCGGTGGATCAAGGCGGCTGCATCGAGACGACGCACCCGACGACGCACAGCGACCCGACCTATTACGTCGAAGGCGTCCTGCATTACTGCGTCGCCAACATGCCGGGCGCAGTGCCGCGCACCTCTACGTTCGCTCTGACGAACGCCACCTTGCCTTACACTCTGAAACTGGCGAACAAAGGTTTCCTCGCGGCGGTGACGAGCGACCCCGGACTTAAGGAAGGCGTCAACACCTACGCCGGGAAGCTGACCTACGAAGCCGTCGCGCAGGCGCAAGGACTCGAATACACGTCGCTCGACAGCATGCTGTCCGGCAGCGGCGCGGCGGCGAAGGGCTAGAAATTCGCCGTGTGCGTGCTCCGGCATCGCCCGTTTGACGAAATGAAAGAGGCCGCACTGACAAACAGTGCGGCCTCTTTCATTTTGTCGTAAGTTTGCCGCGCGGGACGGCTAAGGTTTGAGAATCATCAACGTGAGGATGGTCAAGCTGAGCGCGACGAGGCACGCCCCCACGGTCGCATAAGATACATACGTGAGCCGCGCCACGCGCTGCCGCTGCACACGCACGATGCTCGCCGTCATCACGCCGAGCTTTTCGCTGGCGACGACGAGCAAGAGGCCGACGAGCAGGTTGTAAGCCAGTAAGACGCGGACTATGGCAATCGGATCGATCATAATTTTTTTAGGAGAGTTTTGATCGAAGAAGTTCAAGCGCGTCCGGCGGCGTCGAGCAGGGAAGCTAGGCAGTCTGTGAAAACTTCGGGGCGCACGGGCTTGGTCAGGTGCGCGTCTGCGTGTTCGCTCTGTTCGGGCGCGGCGGCGTTCGGTTCGAGTCCGCTCAAAAGCAGGATGGGGAGACGGGAGAGTTCGGGGCGTGCGCGAAGATAACGGCAGAGTTCGTGGCCGCTCAGGTGCGGCATCAGGGCATCGGTCACCACCGCGTCAATTTTTGCAGAGAGCGCGGCTTTGATCGCTTCAAGTCCGTTCGCCGCCGGGATCACTTCGTAACCCGCGCGGCGCAGGATGACTTCCAGATAACGACGCACCGCTGCGTCGTCTTCGACGAGCAGGACTGTGTGCTTGCGTGTGAGCGCAGGCGCGCGCGTGGCGGCTGGCGAAATCGTGGAATCGAGACCCGGCTCAGATGTGCTCATGAATAAATTTGAAAATTTTCTTGCAGGTTTGAACGCTTGCGCCGGGCGGGAGAAGCGGCGGTTTCGCATATTTCTCGTGGCAAGTCGTGTGCCCGCCGGTCGTCGCTCCGGCTTGAGGAAGACACGGCGGGGCTGGCCGCTTCGCGCGCACGCGCAAATTGAGGCAGGTAGAAGACTTGGCTAAGGGTTAAGGAAACTGCGTGAGCGGCGGGTGAAAAGTTGAACGTCGAAAGTCGCTCGAAGGCTCGCGAGGGAGGTGGTCAAAACGCATCATTCTGGCAGGCGCGGGCGGTCAGAATGCCGCACGCTGACCGTGCACGCTCAAAGCGGAATTGAATGTACGGCGGGCTGTGAGCCTGCCGCCTGCGCGGTGTGTGCGGTGCGAGCGGCAGGCGGTGAGCCTGCCGTACATTCAATTCCGCTTTAGATGTTGATCGCCTCGCCGATCTCGTT
>DASYMM010000631.1:0-17918 GCA_036009085.1 Pyrinomonadaceae bacterium
GTTGACGCTGTCGGTCAGGTCTTTCCACGTCCCGGCGACGCCCTTCACTTTCGCTTCGCCGCCGAGTTTGCCTTCCGTGCCGACTTCACGCGCGACGCGCGTTACTTCCGAGGCGAACGAGCCGAGCTGATCCACCATCGAGTTGACGATCTTGACCGAGCGGAGGAACTCGCCTTTGAGCGGGCGACCTTCCACATCGAGCGCCATGCGCTGCGAGAGGTCGCCGTTGGCGACCGCGCCGATGACGCGTGTGATCTCGTTCGTGGGGCGCGCCATGTCGTCAATGAGCATGTTGACCGAGTCAACCACTTCGACCCACGCGCCGTGCGCTCCGGCGAGCGAGGCGCGCTGCGTGATCTTGCCGTCGCGCCCGACGACGCGGCTCACGCGTTCGAGTTCTTTGACGGTCTGGTCGTTCATCTCCATGATGTCGTTCAAGGTGTCGGCGATCTTTCCGGCCTCGCCCGTCCATTCGGTGGGGAGGCGTTGTGAGAAGTCGCCTTTCTTGAAGGCCATGAGGGTTTTCAGGAGCAGTTTGGTGTCGAGTGTGTCTGAGGTTGCCTGTTGGTTTCGCATCGCGTCCTTCCAAAAAAATAATAATGTCGGCTCGTCGCCTGTGAAGAAATTCCGGCTCGCAGCCAAAAAGCTCTCGACGGTATTTCGCTTCGGCGCATCTTAGCTATTGATAGATCACACGGCGGCGCGCCGCGCTTTGCCGCCAGTTGAAGAGACAGCACGGCCACTGCCGGAATGGGTGGAGAGTATTGGGGGAGCGGTTCGGTTGCGTTGGTTATCAAGTCGTTCGCCGCCTAATTTATACCTGTCCGGCGAAAATATGTAAATCCCGCACATGCGCCTCGCCTGAATCCGCAGTTTTGCAACGGCGCGGCGCGGTTATAGACTGATACTCGACGGCCTTCAAGTTCGACGACTCAGGGAGTTTTTCAATGATGCCAAGTCAACCTCGTTTCTTCCGGCGCACGTTTTTGAGCTTTTTCGTCCTGCTCTGCTGCGCCGCCTGCCTCGTCCCTTCGGAGACGAAAGCCGCCGCCCCCGGTTGGTCTGCGCGCTTCGACGGCGACGTGCGTTTCTACCAGTTGACCGAGTTGGGCGTGGTCGTGCTCGGCACGGAGAAGTCTCTGTATGCCGTTGACGGCGAGCGCGGCGAAATTTTGTGGCGGCGCAAAAACGTCCGGCTTGACGAGACGGACATCGCGCCCGTGCCCGGCACAGACCTCCTGCTCCTGAGTCTCGAAAACGACGGCAAGACGCGCCTCGAAGCGACGGACATACTCACCGGCGACACCATCTGGCGAAGCGATAAAGTGCGCGGCAGCGTGATGCAGATGGCCGTGGACACGGCAGCGCAGCAACTCGCCGTCGTCCTCGTGCGCGGCGCACGTGGCAAGTCGGGCGACAGTCTCAAGAAACACCCGGTCACGCACGTCTTCAATCTGGCGAGCGGCGACGAGCTTTGGAAGCACGAGACGGGCGAAGTGGAGTTGATGCCCACGAGTTGGGGCGAAGACGGCGCGGACGTGGAGACGAACTTCACGCTCGACAACTATCACCCGCCGCTCTTTGCAGACGGGCGGCTCTATCTCTTTTACGAAGGCGTGACTTCCTTCGACGCGGCGACGGGCGAGTCGCGCGAGCGCGAAAAGTTTCGCGTCAACGAAGACGGCCTCGCGCTCACCGAAGCCGACCCGGTCTTCGACGAACGCTTCATCTACACATCGGGGCGCGGGCGTCTGCGCGCCGTCTCGCGTGATAACTTCGAGGTCGCATGGGAAGCGAAAGACGTGGGGCTTGCGCCGGAGATCATTCTCGCGGGCGAGGGCGCAACGCTCTACGTCCGCACGGGCGGGCAGTTCACGCGGCTCAAGGACGGCGAGACGGTGGAGCGCGGCCCCTATGGCGTGAGCGCGATTGACACCGTGACGGGCAAGGTGCGCTGGCGTTACAAGGGCGCGGACAAAGGCATCACGAATCTCGCGCTGCCCGACCGCCAGACCATCCTCGTCGCAGACCGCGACGACCTCATCTGGATTGACACGGCGACGGGCAAACGTCGCGCTAAACTAGCGCACAAGATCGAACGCGCGTCCTTCGTCGTCTTGAACGAAGCGGGCGCGGCTGTCGTCGGCGGTCGCAACGAAGTCGCGGCCTTCGACCCGACTGACGGCAGAGAGTTATGGCGCACGCGCCACACGCCGCCCGGTCGCGGCATCTTTCGCACCGTGGGCGCGATTGCCGCGCGCGCCGCCTCGCTCTATTTCCGTTACGGCGGCACGGCCTCCACCATCTTCGGCGGCGTCCGCACCGCCTCGCGCGCCGCGAGCGCGTTGCGCTGGACCGGACTCTCTGCGCGCAACACCCTGCCGAGTCTCACCACGCTCGCCGCAGGCGCGGCGCGTCAACAACTCACGCGCAGTTTCGCGCCCTACGGACTCGCCGCGCGCGCACGCGAGGCCGCAAGCTACAGGTTGCCGCGCGCGAGCGTCGGAAGTCTGCCGCGCCCCTCTGCGCCCTCCGCGCGCGACGTGGAAGAACGACTGCTTGACCGTCTCGACCCCGCGAACCAACTCGCGCGCCTCTCGCGTTTCCTCTGGCGGCGCGAACGCCTCGCCGCCCTGCGCGGCCAGTGGATGTACTACTACACAGACTTGCAGCGCGCGAGCGGCAACGGGCTGGCGGGCGTCAATCTCAACAACGGGCGCACCGAACGCGAACTCCGGCTCGAACATCCAGACCCACGCTTCACCACAGACGAAGAGGCCGGACTGCTCTACACCTCACAAGGCAACCGCCTCAACGCCTATACGCTCGGCGGCGCGGGACGCTAGTATCATGGCACGCCTCAACATCGTCTGAGAGTTACGCCTTCAACTGTGAGGGGGCTTTGCCCCCCAATGTTTAAGCACTTTTTGGGCAAGTAGAAAGGTTTTTGGGCAACATTCAAAAGCCGGTGATAGGCTTGCCACATGCCAATGGTTAGATGATTACTTGCTTGATTCAAGGGGAGCCAAGCGGATAGACTCATGGGCATGTCCCGTTCCTTATGGAGAGTCGCAGTGGCGGCACTCTTTGCCACTGTCCTACAGTGGACTACACTTCCCGTGTGGGCGCGTGCTCCGCTCGTTCTGTCGGCATGGATTGCGTTTGCACTCTCCTGTATGGGCTGGCTATTGGCTCACACAGGTTGGGGACAACTGCTACGTTCCCATCGAAAGGCTACGAGACCTATGGTGCTTCTGGTTATTTTTATGGTCGGCGGTTGTTTGACAGTTGCAACTTGGCTTCTCGTTCCGAAACTTACCGCCGAGCAGCCACCGCTAGCACTGGAAGCCAAATCGCCCTCCCCTTCGCCAACACCGACGGCAACGCCTTCCCCTTTGCCGTCTATATCTCAACCATTAACGCCGACCACAGTTCCCACACCTTCGCGCCCCCGGAGTCCACGAAAAAGGAATCCGACGACGACCCCGGATGACGGTGAAGCCATCCTGCTTGGAAAAAAGAAGGGGTCGAAGGTTCATAAATGAGAATGAAGTCATCGGCATTAATAGCCGTTTTCGCCATTGCGTGTTTTTCTACGCTGGCTGTTTCTGGGAGAGCGCAAACCATGCCTAATGGCGCAATTACAAAAGACAATCTTCTAAGCGCACTTGAATCCATGCAATCGCGAAAAAGCAAGAGGAAGGATGCTGCATGGTATGTGGCAATGCTTGAAGAGCATAAGGTTGGTTTTCAATTAACCTCCGCCGACGAGCAAGAAATTCGACGTGTAGGCACTTATCTGGGTAAAGAAGGGCTGAAAGATTTAATTGAAGCGATTCGTAATAATTACCGTGAAACTGAATTTCACGGCTTGCTCATTCCTTCGACTGAGCCGACCCCGCCGAATCCGTGTAAGGATCCCCCGCCAAAAGAAGCTCTGCTCCTCTTCTTGGGTAAGTCGTTGATGTTCGCAGGGAGGTCTCCTTTTCCAGCCATCACAATAGCCAATGAACCCCTGCTCATTATCGAAAGAACACCAGATGGCATCTTTTTGACGGTCACGATCCGTAGTCAGGACGGGCGCGTAGTTGCTCAAGTTATTAAGAACGAGTTCCACATCAACCCAAATAACTACTATCGCATGGAGCGACCTGACAGGCATACGCTGGCCGTTTTTGATCAACAAGGAAACCCGGCGCTTAGTGTCAAATACTTGAACCCGGCAGCGATAAAAATAACGGGCATATTCCAAGCTCAAGGTCGTCCCCCGGTGATAGTCACGGAAGACCAACTCATCCTTCCCGGTAATAACGTTTTTAGTTCCCCCTGCCTCGGCGGTAGACTTGAGATGGGTTAGCGAGTTCATGTGCGTGAGGCTCATAACTGTACTAGGCGAGCAAGCGGGCGACCGTCTCAACTATCTTGCCTATGTCTTGGGGCTTTCTGAGAAACGTATCCGCACCCGCGAGAAGCGCATCCCGCACACACTCGCTCGCGGAGAACATGATGATCGGCGTTCCTTTGCGATGGGGCAATTCGCGCGCTCTGCGTGTCAGTTCGAGGCCGTTCACGTTCGGGAGTTCGTTGTCTAAGATAATCAGATCGTAGCGTCTGTCGCTCTTGATCAAGAGCAGGGCGACGTAGCCGTCGGCGCACGTCTCCACGCGCCAGCCTTCAAACTCTAGCGTCTCTTTCACCGATTGGCGCACAGGCTCGAAATCTTCGACGAAAAGGATGTGAGGCATAGGGTTAATGGCGGGGCTTGTGCCGTCCTTACCACAAGCCCCGCGTGCCTCTGCCTAACCCACTACAACTGACAGAGGCAAGACGAAGTCCGGCGCGGTCTGTTATCATGCGCGCGTTCGAGTCTTTGAAAACTTAGCGACGGCTTATGCGTAGCTCACCTCAACCTCAGAAGAGTAAATGAGCATCGCCGTTGAGCATGGAAAGTTCCTACTCACGGCGATCATGTTACGTAAACGCATTTTAGGGATGTACGTCCCTAAAGGCAAGGCTCAGATTGCGGTTTGCATGTCAGGAGGGTACTTCTGACATGCGGGGCACGCGACGCCGCAAGCCGAAACGAAAGCAGCCCGCGCGATTGGCCTCCAAGTTATCGGAGATACGCGCGGGGCTTGGACTGTCACAGGGTGATCTGCTCAATCGCTTAGGGTTAGGGGATGAGATGGAGCGGGACTATATTTCCAAGTATGAACGCGGTGTGCTTGAACCGCCGTTGCATGTGTTGCTTGGCTATGCTCGCTTGGTAGGAATTTCAACGGACGTGCTGATTGATGATGCGCTTGATCTGCCCGCCAAACTTCTAGCCAAGCCGAAGCATAAATAAAGAGCGGCGACGCATGAAAGCGTCGCCGCTCTTTATCTAACTTGGCCGAGTCCGGTTACGCGCTTTATATCTCAACTCCGCTTCCAGATCAAGATTTTTCTTGCCCGACAATTCCTAAAGCTGCCTGACAATTGATGCGTTTCGCCGGAATGTCGGGCAAAGCCCACGGGCGCGAACCTCAATCCTCACGATAAAAGTTGGCCTTTGCGGCGTTAAACCTTCCTTTTAGAGCGGATTGCATTTGAATGTACGACAGGCTGTTAGCCTGTCGCTCGTACAGTACCGGCGACAGGCTAACAGCCTGTCGTACATTCATGCGAAAACCGCTCTAAGCCTTGAAAGTCACGATTTACAGGGTGAAAGTCCCGGTTCGTGGAGCAAAAGTCTGCGTTTGCAGCGTAAAAGTGCGAATTCGCGGCGTAAAAGCGTGCGTTCGCACGGCGAAAGTATGAATTCGCAATGCGAAAGTGTGAGTTCGCAACGCGAAAGTGTCAATTCGCAGCGTGAAAGTATCAATTCGCGGCGTGAAAACGTGAATTCGCAGGGTGAAAGTATGAATTCGCAGTGTTAAAAGGTGAATTCGCAGCGTGAAAGGGTGAATTTGCGGGGTAAAAGTCGCTTTTGGCGGTGGGCGGGGCGAAAAATTTGGTTGCGGCGGCGTGGGGCGGGCGTATAATGCGCGGCGTTAGAGCGTTGGTAGTCGTCTCCTGTTCAATTACCTCAATTTGGAGACGAAAATCGTTTCTCGCTGGTCGTCAGGGGGCAAGCCTCACTCCTTCACAGAGTTAGCCCCTCAGGCGGCATGTCTCTTAAACCCTTCACCGGCAAAGGAGAACTTAAAACACCATGAAAGATTCCGACACTCGTAGGTACGAGGCGTTTTTGCGTGTGCGCGAATTCGGCACGTCGCACGCGGCGCAGTTTCCTCCAAACTCGTTCGGCGCGGAAAAATTTTCAGCCCTCGGCGAAGTTATCAAGGGTCTGGACGAGCACGCCACCACGCAGGTCTCCGGTCGCAGCACAGCCCGACAGGGCGTGACGGGCAAGGCCGCCGCGCGCGACGAACTGCGGCGCGACCTCGAAGCCATCACCCGCACCGCGCGCAGCATGGCTTTCGACACGCCCGGACTCGACGACAAGTTTCGCCTCCCGCGCGAACCCAAAGATCAGGAATTGCTCAGCGCGGCGCGCGCCTTTGCCGTCGCCGCCCAACCGCTCGCCGCAGAGTTTACGCGACGCGGACTGCCCGCAAATTTTCTCGCAGACCTCGCCTCCGACATAGAGAGTTTCGAGCAGGCCATAAGCCGTAAGACCGTGGGACGCGCCGCACACGTCGCCGCCACCGCCGCCATTGACGACCTGATCGAAGACGGCATGAAGCACCTACGCCAACTCGACACGGTCGTGCGCAACATCTTCGCCGACGACCCTGCGACGCTCGCCGGGTGGACGAGCGCGAGCCACGTCGAACGCGCGCCGCGCACGAAGCAACCCCTCCCACCGCCCGCAGAAAAGCAAGTGTGATTGCAATTGAATGTGACCGAACATAAAAACCTTCACCGCAGGGGCGCAGAGTTTACGCAGAGGGGGCGCAGAGAAAGACATTGTTCTTCTCTGCGCCCCCTCTGCGGTTTTGCTCCGCGTCTCTGCGGCGAAGGTTGCTCGGCCACACTCAATCGCGTGTCCTTACTCTTCTGCGTCTATCCTTAACGTGCGCCGGTGCCGCCGTGCGTCTGCAAGCCCATTAAGCGCGCGGGGTAGACGCCGAAGTCTTCGACCTCCCAGGTGTTGCCGTCACGGAGCCTGACCTTGGCGGCGGGAATAAGCGTCCCTTCGCTGTTGCGTCGGCGCAGAAAGATTTCCGCGTAGCCGAACCTGTAATCCTCCGAGCGCGAACCGGCGCGCACCTCGTAGATGTTGATGTTGCGCTCGTAGAGCACGATGATCTTCGTCCCGTTCTCCTGTGGCACGCTGATGATGGCGTTCGCATCCACGCCGACGCCGTTGCCGACCGTGATGCGCCCCGCGTCCATACGCGAGAGCACGCTCAGCAGTTCCGTCTGCCCGCCCGTTTGCAGCGCGGAGTTCAACTGCCGCACCTCTTCCTCCGTCGAGAAGCGGTTGATGATGAGCCTGAACGGAGCCGTCCGCCCGCCGAACCGCCCGCCCACGCCGACGACCGTGCCCGTAATCTCCTGCTGCTGCTGCCGCTCCTCGTTTCTGCCCCTTCTGCGCTGCCCGTCAGCGACCGGAGCCGCCTGCACCAGCATCAACACGCAACACAACACGCCCAACCAACCCGACAATTTTCTTTTCCGCATAACTTTCCCCCTTGCCGAAATTTAGATTTACATGCCACCTGTCTAACACTAAACCGCAAAAGTGTACAGCCTGTCTCAAATTCCTTGACAAGATTTGGCGGGGCGATCAAACGAAAGACTGTCCGTAGTCCGTCGTCCGTTGTCCGTTGCATGTGACTCTCACACAAGTTGATAAAGACGAGTTTTGAACAACTGACGACGGACGACGGACGACGGACAGCTTTTAATTCGCGGGCGGTTGGGCGGGGCGTGCGCTGATGCTGTTGATGGGGTAGGGCGCGTCTGTGCCGACGGTGAACTCGAAGGTGAGCCAGCGCGCGTCTTTTTTCGTCTGCACGAGGAGGGCGATTTTGTCTTTCGTCGGGCGCGGCGAAAGGCTGTGGAGTTTGAGGCCGCCGGTCTGCTCGTAGAACTCCAAATCTTTGTCGGCGTTCTCCAAATCGCCGCCGGTGCTTTCGTGGAAGGCGCGCATCTGTTTGAGGTCGCCGCTGTTGAAGGCGGCGAAGAATTTGGCGACGGTCTTTCCGGCCGGCGTCTTGGCAAGCTCTTCTTCGAGCGTCGAGGCCGACGAAGCAGGCTTATCTTTGTCGGGCGTAGAAGCGGCGGCGGCGACAGCGGGAGCAGACTTATCGGTCTTGCTCTGCGCGCCGGCAACGGGCGTTTGCGCGGCGCAGGCGGCAGCGGCGAAGAGGCCGACGGCCAGCGCGAACGAGAGGCGTGTGCAGAATGCTTTGAGTTGGTTCATCTTTCTTTCTCCGTGTAAATGTCTCTTCAATCTCCCGTAGAGTATCCATGAAACGCGGCGGCGGTTGGTTAAGAGGATGAAAAAAGATTGTAAAGGATGTAAAGAAAAGCAGGGATGAGGGCGGAGGGATGAGGGCGGAGGGATGGGGGATGAATAAGAAAAGCATTCAAGCCACCATGACTTGAGCTTTGTTCTGATTCATCCCTCCGCCCTCATCCTTCATCCCTGCTTTTAAGGTGCGCGCAGGACGGCAAGCGGCTTGCGTGTGAGCGCGTCGAAACTTGAGAGCGCGCCGACGGTGGCGACGAGCAGGACGGTGGCGACGAGTCCGGCGAGATAGAGCCACGGCGCGAACGTCCAGCGCAGGTCGAAGACGTAACGCGAGAGCGCGTAGGAGAGCGCGAGGGCTGCGAGCGTGCCGACCGCGCCCGCCGTCAGGCCGAGCAGGCCGTACTCCGCGAGCATGATCGCGAGCAGGGTTTTGCGTTTCGCGCCGAGCGTCTTCAAGACCGCCGCCTCGTAGATGCGCTGCCACTTCGTCATGGCAATCGAGCCGACGAGGATGAGCACGCCGCTCAGGAGCACGAAGCCGCCGATGAAGGAAACGGCGAGCGTCACGTTGTTTAAAATACGCGTCACGGCGCGCAGGATGTCCGCCACGTCAATCACGGAGACGTTCGGATACTTGTCGAGGAGCGCGCGTTGAAAACGCCCGCGCTCCAACTCACCTGTGGGGCCGTTGATCGGCGCGATCAACATCTGCGGCGCGTTCTCAAGCGCGCCCGGTCGGAAGAGGATGAGAAAGCCCGTGCGCGAGTTGCGCCAGTCAACGCGGCGTATGCTCGTGACGCGCGCGGTCAGACGGCGACCCGTGATGTCGAAAGTTACAGTCCCGCCCAAGTCCAACCCGGCGAGGCCGCGCATGCCCTCTTCGATGGATATTTCCGGCTCGCTCGCGGGGGTTGCGTCCCAGAAGTTCCCCGCCACGATGGTTTCGTTCGCTTCGAGTTGCGGCCTGTAGGTGACGACGTATTCGCGCGCGAGCATGCCGCGTTGCGCGCGTCGCTCTCTGTCGTCGAGGTCAATGCTCTGCCCGTTGATGGCGGCGAGGCGCGTGCGCACCGTGGGGACGAGCGTGGGGCGTTCGCCCGTCGCCTGCCGGACGAGTTCTTCGACGCCCGCTTTTTGATCCGTCTGCACGTCGATCAAAAACATGCTCGGCAGCGCGGCGCGCGACGCTGGATCAAACTCGCGCACGAGATTCTGTTGCAGCGATTGCGTGGCGATGACGAGGAACGCGCCGAGGCCGACGGCCAACACCACCACGCGCGTCTGGTTGCCCGGACGATACAGGCTATTGATCGCGTGCCGCAGCGGAAACGAGCGGACGTGGCGCGCGCGGCGGACGAGGAAGATGATGAGCATCGCCGTCAGGTTGAGCACAAAGGCCGTCGCGGCCAAGCCCGCCATGAAGAACGCGCCCACGCGCAGCGAACCGGCCTGCCACGCGGCGAGCGCGACGAGGCCGCCTACCACCACAAGCGCGACGAGCGCGCGAGCAGCCCCGATGCGCCTGAGCGACGTAAGCGTGCGCCGGAGAGACACAATGCGCCGGAGTCGCATCCACAGGCCACGCGCGCCCGCGTCCGGTTGCGTCCCGTCAACGCTGCTGCTGTCGCCGCCGCTCGCTGCGTCTTCGCGCAGCAGCATGTTCGGTTTGATGCGGCGCACGCGCAGGAGCGGCAACGCCGAGAAGAGCAGAGAGATGAGCAGGCCAAGCAGCAAGCCTTGCGCGATTGCGCCCGCCGTCAACTCGTAGCTCATGTTCGGTGGCAGAGCCTCCGCGAAGCGACGCGCGACAAAGAGCAGAGCAGCCTTCGCCAGCACGACGCCGAACAGACTTCCCGCCAAACCGAGCGTGAGCACCTGCGCGAGATAGACGCCCGTGATCACGCGGCTCGACGCGCCCACACATTTGAGGACGGCGATGGTTCGCTTCTTCTGTTCGATAAAGACGCGCGTGACGTTCGAGACGCCGATGCCTCCGAGCACTAGGATCACCAAGCCAGTCAGCGACAGGTAATTTTCCGAGCGCGTGTATTGCTCGTTCAAGCCTTCCTGCGAATCCTTGTAAGAGCGCACGCTGAGGAGACTATCTTTCAACCCCGCGCGCAAATCCGCGACGAGCGCGTTCAACTGCGCGGGCGGCACTTTGAGTAGAATCTTGTTGCGGGCGCGGCTGCCGAATCCGGTCAAGCCCGTCGCGGCGATTGCGTCGCGCGCGATGAAGACGCGCGGCCCGATGCGAAAGCCGCCCGTCGCGCCCGGCTCCTGCCCGATCACGCCGCGTATCTGAAACGTCGAATTCCCGATCTTCACCGCGTCGCCGACATTGAGACGCAGGCGTTCGAGGAGCGACGCGGCTACAACGACGCCGTTGTTCGCTAAGACCGCGTGTGTGAATTGTTCGCCGTTCGCTAATTTGAATTCGCCGTAGAGGGGATAAGGCGCTTCGATGCCTTTCAACTCGACCATCAGCGCGCCCTCGCTCGCGTCCGCCGCCGGGCGCAACATCGTCGAAGCCTCGATGGTTTGCGTCTGCCCTTCGACGCCGCGCGTCGCCGCGATGCGAGCGACTGTGGCGCGCGTCGCCTCGTTCATCTCGCGCGAGGAATCAACCTGCACGTCTGCCGTCAGGATTTGCCGCGCCTCGGAGATCATCACCGCGCCCGCGTTCTGAATCGTCGAACGCAAAGCGATGATCGCGCCGACGCCGATGCCGATGCACAAAAAGAAGAAGAGCAGACGCTTCCAGGAAGAACGTATCTCGCGCCGCGCCATTCGCCAGATGAATCTCATCGCCCTCGCTGCTCCGCCGTCTCCAAAACGTCTTCGCCCGTCGCGTCCTCGCCCGCCATCCTCATGTTTTCGCCCGTTGTCGCCGTGTCCTCGCCCGTCGCTTCTCCGAGTTTTGTTTCGCCCGTCTCGTTCGCGTCGCTGTCGCTGACGACGTGGCCGTCGCGGAGCGCGATGCGTCGGTCTGCGAGCGCGGCGAGTTCGTGGTCGTGCGTGATGAGCACGAGCGTCGTCCCGCGTTGGCGATTGAGTTTCAACATCAGGTCGAAGACGTGGCGACCGTTGCGCGAATCGAGATTTCCGGTCGGCTCGTCGGCCAGCAGGATCGAAGGATTGTTCGAGAAGGCGCGCGCAATCGAGACGCGCTGCTGTTCGCCGCCCGACAACTGCGACGGGTAATGATGCGCGCGCGCCGTCAAATCCACATCTTCGAGCAAACGCCGTGCGCGCTCCGGCGCATCGCGCATCCCCGCGATCTCCATCGGCACGAGCACGTTCTCGTAGGCCGTGAGCGAAGCGATGAGATGAAAGGATTGAAAGACGATGCCGATCTTCTGGCCGCGCAAGGCTGCGAGCGCGTCTTCGTCCATCGAGGTGATGGCCGCGCCGTCAATGCGTATCTCGCCCGCGGTCGGCGCGTCGAGTCCGGCGATGAGTCCGAGCAGAGTGGACTTGCCGCTCCCCGAAGGGCCGACGATGGAGACGAACTGCCCGTCCGGGATCGTGAGATCGAGCGCGTGCAGGATCGTCAGAGTCTCCGCGCCGGAAGGAACTTCTTTCCTGAGTCTGTATAATTCAATCATGCGAAAGTTTATAACGTTCAGCTTAACACTACTCGCAGCCTTTATCCTCCCGGCCTGCGGCAACAATCAAACGCCCGCGCCGGTCGCCCCAAACACGACGGCGGCAACGACGCCGACTCCTGCGCGCAGCCTGCCGAAGATCGTCGCGCTCGGCGACAGCCTCACGGCAGGATACGGCCTAGCCCTTCACGAAAGTTACCCGTCTCTCTTACAAGAACAACTCAAACGTGATGGTTATGAGTACGAAGTCGTTAACGCGGGAGTTTCGGGCGACACGACCGCCGGTGGCCTGCGCCGTCTCGACTGGACGCTCGAAGGCGACGTGCGCTTCGTCATCCTCGAACTCGGCGCCAACGACATCCTGCGCGGCCTGCCCACCACAGAGATGCGCAACAACCTCGCACGCATCATCGAACGCTCACGCGCACGCGGCGCGGAAGTCCTGCTCGCAGGCATGCTCGCCCCCACCAATTCCGGCGCAGACTACCAGCGCGCCAGCATGGAAGTTTTCCCCGCGCTCGCCAAAGAATACGACCTCACGCTCATCCCCTTCTTCCTCGACCGCGTCGCTGGCATCGAAAACCTCAACCAGGCAGACGGCGTCCACCCCAACCCCGAAGGCACACGCCTCGTCGCCCAAACCGTCTATCAACACCTCAAGCCGATGCTGGAAAAAGATAAGAAACGCTGAGCGTAGAGGTGGATTTCTTAGCGATATGAGGAAGTCCGGTAGGGGGGTTGGGTGAATCGAGAGAGCTTTTATGCTAAAAGGGTCGGCAAGTCAACTATTTGTTGCGCCGTCCGTTCAGCACAATAAATTTTTGCACGGCCAGATTCCGACTCATGCGATTGAAGGCAAGCGGCCTTTGATTTTCATTCATCATTCTGCACTCCGCGCGCATCATTTGCCTTCAATCCTGATCGCTACGTCGCGCCCGGTGGTCGCTTCGTTGCCGTTGAAGTCGGCGGCGATGATGCGGAGGGTGTAGTCGCCTGCGGGCAACTCCGCAGTGTCCCAGGTGGAGCGCGCGGCGCGACCGTGGCGCAGGATGTTGGTGGCTTCGTAGAGGAAGCGCGTGCTCTTGCTGCCATAGACGGTGATGCCGCTTTCGTCCGCGTAAGCGATCTTGACGGCTTCTCGATCCGGTGGCATGCGGTCGAACTCGATTCCGATGCGCGGCGCGTCGAAGCCGGGGGCGGGGCTGCCGTCCGCACGCAACAACTGGTAGCCGAGTTTGTAGAGACCGAGGCGGCGGCGCGCTTGATTGCCGTCAACTTGATCGTAGGCGTCAACCACGATGCGAACTTGCCCGCGCCCGACGAGGAGGCGACCGTCGCGTTTTTCGGTGAGCCGCGCGGTGCCCGTCGCGTCGAAGAGTTGAATGCCGTCGCGTTCGATCTTGGGGGCAACCGAATCGGTGAAGCCTGCGAGGGGAAGCCCGAGCGGGTTCGTCTCGGCGTTCGGCGCGCCGAAATTCATGTGGACGTGGTACATGCGATTGATCGTGCCGAGCGCGTCGCCGGGGTGAAAGCGGGTGCCGCGTTTGATGCGGACGCGCGTGAGTTTCCCTTCCGCGTCGCGCGAAGGCGTGAAGCGCGCCTCGTCTATCAACTTATCCTTCTCGTCGCGCCCGACGCGCAGGTGAACATAGACCATCACGCCGACGCGCAAGCCCTCGTTCAAATCTCCGTGCCCCCAGTTGGCGAGCGGACTCTCGACTTTTTCGTAGAGGACGGCGCGCACCGTCTGGCCGTAGGTGCCGAAGATGTCTATGCCGCTGTGCAAATGGTGGCGGCTGTCTTCCGAGTCGTAACTGCCGCGCACCTCGCCCAACGTCGCGGCCACTTCATGCCAGCGGTCTTGCGGGTCGAGCGGCCACGGCAGCGTCTTGATGCCGAGCGCATCTGCTGACAGGCGCGGCAACGCTTCGCTCTCAACCACGGACGACGCAGACGCCCCGCCCGCACTGCCCTGCGACGCGGTTGCGCCCTGCCTTGAATCGTTAACCGCCGCGCCGTTCGTCGTCGTCGCACTTCCTGTCGTTGCGGGCGCGCTTTCGTTTGCCGTCAACTTACGGACGAGATAATTTGCGCTGTCGGCGACGTACAACGCGCCTTGACGGTCAACCGCGATCCCTGCGGGTTGATTGAAGCGCGCGTTGCTATGGTTGCTGCTTGCGCCCTCGCCGTTGCTGCCGCCCGCCGGGTTGTTGCCCGCGATGAGGCGAGCGGTGCGTTCGTCGGGCGCGATCTGCCAGATGCGCCCGCGCTCGCGCTCGGCCACGTAGAGAAAATTGTCGTGCGTGAGCGCAAGCCCCACAGGCTCGAAGGCTTCATCAAACGGCGAGCCGTCGGCGTTCGCCAGATTCAACGTCCAGACTTGCCCGTCCTTTGACAACTTGCGCAGGCGGCGATTGCCCGTGTCCGCGATGAACAACGCGCCGTCCACTGTCGCGACGAGCGCGCAAGGCGTATCGAAGCGCGCCTCGCGGCTCGCGCCGTTCGCGTCGCCGCTCGCGCTCCCGCCCGCGAGCGTCGTCACCTGATTATCGCCCGTCGTGATCAAGCGGATGCTGTCGTTGTAAGTGTCGGCGACATAGACGCGTTCGCCGCGCGCGTCAACGGCGACGCCGACAGGAGCGTTGAACTGCGCCGCGCCCGCCGCGCCGTCGCGCGAGCCTGCCGTGCCGTCGCCCGCGAGCGTCGTCACCGCGCCTTCGGGCGTCACTTTGCGTATGCGATTGTTCGACGTGTCGGCGACGTAGAGGTTGCCGTTCGCGTCAATGGCGAGGGCGGAAGGCGTGTTGAAAGACGCCGCGCCGCCCGTGCCGTCTGAGAAGCCTTCCGCGCCGCCCGCGAGCGTCGTCACCGACGAGTTCTCCGCAGCGATCTTGCGTATGCGATTGCTCTCGCCCGCGTCCGCGACATAGACGTTGCCCTGTGCATCAACGGCGACGCCGAACGGGTTGTGGAAGCGCGCCTGCGTCGGGGCGGCAGCGTCCTCGACGCCGGGCGCGCCATCGCCCGCGAGCGTCTGGATGACGGCTCGCCAGCCGGCGACTGTGGGCGTCGGCTTGTCGCGCCAACGATAAAAGATGAAGAGGGCGACGCTGGCTGAGATGAGCAGGAGCGCGAGTGCGAGCAGGAGGCGTTTAAACATTCGTCGTGCGGCTTGGCTTGTCGGCGATCAAAGTAGAACAAAATTCTTATATAGCAGTGACGAGTGACAAGTGACAAGTGCCAGAAACAGTGACGAGTGACGAGTGACAGGTGACAAGTTAAAGCAGAAGACCTTAAAGCAGCAGACTTGTCTTTCAACTTGCCCTTCATCCCGTCACCTGTCACCTGTCACTGTTTTAGTCTCGTCACTTGTCACTCGTCACTCGTCACTGCTCTTGGAAACTTTCCGCGCCGCTTTCTCGAATCTATTCGTAGACGCGCAAGGGAATGTTGGTTTATCTTCTCAGTTCCACTCTGTTTTTTAATTCGAGTCTCGCCTTCAGGAGCCGTTTCCATGTTGAAATTTCGCTGGCCTCAAGTGTGGGCGTTAGCCCTCTCAGTCCTGCTCTACGGAAGTCTCACCGACAAAGTCGCAGCACAAACACCGACGCCGACCCCGACGGCCACGCCCGAAGAACGTTTCGATCCGGCGAAGGACGCCGGGGCACCTGCGAAGAACACCGGCACCGCAGCGGCAGCGAAAGACGAGAAGGCGACAGCGGCGGCGAAAGACTTCAATTCTTTCGAGCGGCTCGAATGGCGCAGCATCGGCCCGGCCAACATGGGCGGGCGCACGGCTGATGTGGAAGGCGTCGCGGGCGACCCCGACATCGTCTATGTCGGCACCGCTTCGGGCGGCATCTGGAAGACCACGAATGGCGGGCAGACCTGGCGACCCATCTTCGAGCGACAGGGCACGATCTCTGTCGGCGACATCGCGCTCGAACCGAAGAACCCGGAAGTCGTCTGGGTTGGCACGGGCGAGTCGAACGTGCGCAACAGCGTCTCGTTCGGCGACGGCGTCTATAAATCAACCGACGGCGGGCGCACGTGGCAGCACATGGGCTTGCGCGACACGCGCCACATCTCCCGCATCGTCGTCAACCCGCGCAACCCCGACGTGGTCTATGTCGGCGCGCTCGGCCACGCCTTCGGCGCAAACGACGAGCGCGGCGTCTTTATGACGACCGACGGCGGGCGCACCTGGACGAAGACGCTCTACGTTGACACGGAACACGGCATCTCCGATCTAGACATTGACCCTGTCAACCCGAACGTGCTCTACGCGGGCGTGTGGAATTTCCGCCGCACGCCGTGGACGCACAAGAGCGGCAGCGAGCGCGGCGGCGTCTTCAAATCAATTGACGGCGGGCGCACCTGGAACAAATTAACCAACGGCTTGCCGAAACTGATCGGGCGCATCGGCGTGAAGGTTGCGCCGAGCAGTCCGAACGTCGTGTATGCGATCACGGAGTCGAAGGACGGCACGCTCTATCGTTCGGACGACGCGGGCGAAAACTGGCGGCGCGTCTCCAATCAAGCCTCAATCGTCTCGCGCGGTTTTTATTACACGGATGTCAGAGTTGACCCGACGAACGCGGATCGCGTCTATGCCGTCGCTTCGACGTTGTTCGTCTCGATTGACGGCGGGCGCACCTTCCGCTCGATCACGGGGCGCACGCACATTGATTATCACGCGCTCTGGATCGATCCGGCAGACCCGCGCCGCATGTGGCAGGGGCAGGATGGCGGCGTCGCCGTCTCCTATGATCGCGGCGAGACGTGGGAATACGTCAACAACATGCCTATCGGGCAGTTCTACCAGATTCACGCTGACAATCGGCAGCCGTTCTATTACATCATGGGCGGCTTGCAGGACAACGGCAGTTGGACGGGGCCGAGCCGCACGCGCGAACCCGCCGGAATCTTGAACGACGACTGGCGCATGATCAGCTTCGGCGACGGCTTCTACACTTTGAACCACTCGGACGATCCCGATCTCTATCTCTCCGAATCGCAGGGCGGCAACATCGTCCGCACGGACATGCGCAACCGCGAGCAACAGGCCGTCACGCCTTACGCAGACGACGTGGGTGGCCCCGCTGCCGCTCAAAAGTTTCGCTTCAACTGGAACTCGCCCATCATCCCTTCGCCGCACGATAAGAACACGATCTATCTCGGCGGCAACGTCGTCTTCAAGTCAACGGACTTCGGCAAAAGTTGGACGGCCATCAGCCCCGACCTCACCACGAACGACAAAACGAAACAGGCGGACGCTGGCGGCCCCGTCG
The DNA here is from genome assembly GCA_036009085.1 of Pyrinomonadaceae bacterium. Lineage (GTDB taxonomy): Bacteria > Acidobacteriota > Blastocatellia > Pyrinomonadales > Pyrinomonadaceae > JAIVJZ01. The sequence continues at coordinate 17,364 of DASYMM010000631.1, forward strand.
CGGTTGAGAACACTGGCGCGGAGTATCACACGACCGTCATCAGCATCGCCGAATCCCCTCTGCGCGCAGGGCACCTCTGGGCGGGAACGGACGACGGGCAACTGCAAGCGACGACCGACGGCGGCAAACGTTGGACTAATTTGACGAAGAACGTCCCCGGCCTCAGAGACAACTCGCCCGTCTCGCACATCGAGCCTTCGCGCGCGGACGCAGACACGGCCTACGTAGCGTTCGACCGTCATCAACTCGACGATCTGCGTCCATACATCTATAAGACGACTGACGGCGGGCGCACCTTCCGCAACATCACGGGCAATCTGCCCGCCAACGCCTACGTCTGGATCGTGCGCGAAGACCCGAAGAACACGAACCTGATCTACGCGGGCACTGAACTCGGCCTCTACGCTTCCTACACGGGCGGTAACTCTTGGCAGATTCTCGAACTGAAAAATTTGCCGCACGTCGCCATCCACGACATCATCGTCCACCCGCGCGATAACGATCTCATCCTCGCCACGCACGGGCGCAGCATCTGGATTTTCGACGACGCCACGC
>DASYMM010000632.1:0-8696 GCA_036009085.1 Pyrinomonadaceae bacterium
CCGCATGCGGTTAGTGCGCCGCCCCTCCGCTCATTCCCACTGGGCGCACTTCAACCCGACGACATACGCACCGAGATCATTCCCTGCCCGCGTCGTATCCGCGAACGCATGCCACAGCGCGGCACGTCCCGCCAGCCACCGCTCATCCAAAACACTCTGATCATCCGCAAGCGTGTTGGGCATCACGCCGCAGATCAACTCCATCAAGGCGTCCAAAGCATCCCTATCCTCCCGCCTCTTAATGAGATCAACCAACTCTCTTGCTCTGTCTTGCGTGATTGGCAGGTTAGCCCAATGCCGGATAGGTTCCTCGAAACTCGGCTCTCGTTGCGGGCGGGACGGTACTTTCCCCGTGTTATCATCTTTTCGCATCAGTATCTCCTTAAGCAGACGTACTGGTGTAGAGGACTTACCGAGATGGCGTCTTGGTAAGTCCTCGCCTTATTAGTGGGCTATCTTTACGCTGAGGCACAAGAAATATACCGCAGACAGAACATTCCGTCAACAAGATTTTTCCGCTTGCGGAACATTTCCTCGAATGGCACAATCTTGACCCTATGAAGCTACTTGGTACAAATGAGGCCGCCGAAAGATTAGGAATTAGCACGCGACGTATCCGCGCCCTGATAGCAGAAGGCAAACTACAAGCAACTTACGTCGGCGGCGGGTACGTGATCGAAGAAAGTGCCCTTGCCGCTGTGAAGGTCTATGGCAAAGCTGGCAGACCGCCAAAGGCTAAAGTTGAGAGTGGTTCAGGTGTGAATAAGAAGAAAGGTAGTTAAAGTGAATCAAAATGAGAAACTTTTAAGCCTTGTTCAAGAGGCACTTTCAGAGCTTGATCAGCCTAATTATAAACTTAGCAGCGTTATCCGAAAATCAATCAGAATCGCAAGATTGAGAAATGACTTCGATAACTTATATTGGCTGGAGTTGGAGATGGTAGATATGAGGGATAAATGGAACAAAGACCACCTAACCTCAAATCTAAGACAGCATTATAAAGCAGACGAATTTGAGATACTCAATAAGCGCGTATATGAAACTATTATTGAGGCTAGAACTAGCCATAATAGCGAGCAGGTCTATGCTCCGAGTGTTCCTGATATAGAAGGTTTGAGGGAAACTTTAACAGACAATGTACAAAGCTTTAAAAAGGGCTCGCTTCACGAATTTGATACTAAAGAAATGATCGCAAGTTTAGATAGGATTCTCAAGCGAATTGAACACAGAGTTTTTGATTTTCTTAGTCTTTCCGAGAAGCAATTAATTGATGGTCAAAGAAATTCGGATTTCTTTGAGAGGACTCGTCAGTATGTTGACACGAGACTTAGCCTATTATCGGTTAGCGCGTTGCAACAATTAACAACTGCCTATGTAAAGACTAACAGAAGATGATAATGAAGCTAGAAGTCAATCCTTACTATCTTGTCGTAGAGTTCTCAAGACAGTTGCAGATTGTCTTTACCCGCCGCCTGATAAACCTGTTCAAGGGTCTGATGGTAAAGAACGAAAACTGACGGATAAAGAGTTTATATCTAGACTCTGGCAATTCGTTGCCGATAGATTAAAGGGTAGGTCATCCGGTGACTTATTGGTATCCCAGATTAGCGATCTCGGAAATCGTATTGATCGTGTTTACGAATTATCGTCTAAAGGAGTACATGCTAACGTTACTGACTACGAAGCGAATCACTGTTTAAGCCAAACGTACCTAGTATTAGGTGATATCTTACGCCTCAGTGAAGATGATTCAGCACTTCTTGGTAGTCAAAAGTGAATAAGTCAAGCTAAGCTCTCCTACAATAAACATCTTTACAAATCGACCATACAACTTTCAACTCGCTCGTCACTTTTCAATCCAACTGATAGACCTCAACTTTTCAGCCCAAACTTTTTATAAACTCTTCAGTGCGGCGGGTGATTGAATCCGGTGGGTCGAGGAGTGCGCTGACGAGGGCGAGGGAGTTGGCTCCGGCGTGGAGGGCGGCGGGGGCGTTTGAGGGGGTGATGCCACCGATGGCGACGAGGGGGATGGAGGGGTCAATCCGGGCGCGGGCTTGGCGGAGGGCTTCGAGGTTGAGGGTGGGGTTGGGGTTCTCCTTGGTGCGGGTGTCGAAGATGGGGCCGAGGGCAATGTAGTCGAGGGGGAGGCGCGAGGCTTCGATGGCTTGGGCGATGCTGTGTGTGGAGTAGCCGATGATGAAACGGTCGCCGAGGAGGCGGCGGGCGGCCACGGGGTCGAGATCGTGTTGGCCGAGGTGGACGCCGTCTGCGCCGAGGGCGAGGGCGATGTCGGCGCGGTCGTTGACGATGAGGCGCACGTCTGTGTGCTCGCGCGCTACTTCGAGCGCGGCCGCCGCTTCGTGGTAAAACTCGCGCGGGGAGAGATGTTTTTCGCGCAGTTGGATGAAGGTTGCGCCGCCCGCGCTGAGACGCTCGACTTGTTCGGCGTGCGAAAGGCCGGAGAGGCGCGCGTCTGTGATGGGATAAAGTTTTGGTAGATTCAAGGCTTAAATTTCGGCAGCTTCACGCTTGCGGCTCTTTGCCTGCAAACGCGAAAAACTGCTAAGTTCAAGTTATCGCAAAAATCTTAACGAACGAAGGATACTCTTATGGCACTCGTCGGAGCGAATGAACTGAAACGAAAAATGCTGATTTCCGTGGACGGTCAGCCCTACACCGTCCTCGAAGTCTTCTTTGCGTCGCCCACGGCGCGCGGCGCGGCGACGATGGTGCGCACGCGCTTGCGTCAACTGTTGACGGGCGCGGTCTTGGAAAAGAGTTTCAAAGCGACGGAGAAGTTTGCGGAGCCTGACGTGCAATTCACGCCCGCCTCCTTTCTCTACGCCGACTCGGAAGGCTTGCACTTCATGGACGAATCTAGCTACGAGCAGTTTATGTTCACAGACGCGCAGGTGGGCGACGACCGAGGCTACTTGAAGGAAGGCACCTCGCTGCAAATCCTGAAATACAACGGCGCGCCCGTCTCGCTGCAACTGCCGCAGTACGTCGAACTCAAAGTGACCGAGACCGAGCCGGGCATGCGCGGCGACACCGCCGCCGGAGGCGCGACCAAGAAAGCCAAACTCGAAACCGGCCTCAGCGTCAACGTCCCGCTCTTCATCAAAGAAGGCGAAATCGTGCGCGTCAACACGCAGACGGGCGAAGTCGCGGGACGAGCGTAAGACAGGGGAAGGGTGGACGGGTCTGCGCCGGTTTCCAGCCGACCTTTAGGTTCAGCCCCGAAGGGGCGGGATGCAACAGCCTGTGGCAACGCCACAGGAAAAGAATGTATTGACCTTCGCCCAAAGCCCTGAAAGGGCGACATAGATTTTATGTCGCCCTTTCAGGGCTTTGGTAATTTATAACTTCCATCGTCCTGTGGCGTTGCCACAGGCTATTGCATATCGCCCCTTCGGGGCTGACAAGGTTTCTGTAAGTTTTCACTTACCCTTTCCCCTTTATTTCGTCTTAAAGGCTGTGCCGCTTCCGGCGGGGTCGAATTGTTGCATGTAGGGTGAGAGGGCGGGTTCTTTGGTGAACTTCTGGCCGCGCGTGATCGCCCAGCGTTGCAGCCACGAGATGCCCGTCTCGCCCGTGTAGGTGTCGCGGTGCTCGTAGGCTTTGTCGCGCAGGGCTTCGTCGAGCGTAACGAACGTGTAGCCGCGCTGCTTCATCATGGTGATGATGCGCCCGAAGTGATCCGCGTTCAAAGCGTTGGCGTGGACAAGGAGCGTCTGCGCGATCTCGCGCCCGAAGAGTTCGCGCGACATGCGCTCGTAGAACTCGAACATCTGCTCCATGTAAGGCACATATTCGTCGGCGACGCGCCGCGCCGTCTCTTGATCGCCGCGTTGCAGGGCTTGCGTGTAGGCTTGCGCGAAAATCCACTCCGCGTTGTCAATCGTGACGGGCGCGACGCGGTAGCCGCGCTCCGCGAGAAACTTTTCAAACGCCTCTTTGGTTTTGAGATCAGGCCCCGTGTTGAGGAAAGGATGACGAAAATATCGGAGTTTCATATTTCGCGCGGCGAGGAGCGAGCGCGTGACGGGTTCGCCGTCAACAACCTGTTTCTCGAACGCTTCGAGCGGCATCTTGTAGAGACTGGCGTGCGCGTAGGTGTGGTTGCCGAGTTCGAGTCCGGCGTCCGTCCACATCTTGAGCAGACCGATGCGCCCCTCGCGTTCTCCTTCGCGTTCGAGTTTCCTTTCGTTGACGAAGCCCACGGCGGGAACCTTGTGCGCGCCGAGCGTGGCGAGCAATTTCGCTGTGAACTCGCGCAACCCGCTCAAGCTCGTTTTGCCTCCGTCGCCCGTAAACGGCAGATCGTCGAACGTGACGGCGACCGTGCGGCGCGCGCCGTTCGTCGCCGCACGATCACGCCGTCCCTCCTGCGCGTGTGCGCCGGGAATGAGCGTCAGTAAGATCAAAGTCGAGACGATGAAAAGCCGTGACGCCTTGTGCGCCTTAAGAATATTCATAAAAGTTCCCCTAATAGTTGTTTGCAATTGGATAGAACTGAGAACCTCACCGCCGCAGACGCAGAGCGGAGCGCGGAGTCAACACAGAGAGAGTTGAACGTTTTCCTCTGCGGCTCCTCTGCGGCTTGGCTCTCGCGTCTCTGCGGCGGTGGGTCTTATCGTTTAGTCATATGCAACTGCCGCTTCGACCCGGCAGCCCTTTCGCAGACGCGCGCGTCAGGTTATTTGGCTTTGGACAGCTTGTTGTAGTCCGTGCCGCCGCGCGAAACGTCGAACTGGCGCATGAAGTTCGAGATGTCGGGTTCGCGTTTGAGTTTCTGTCCCTTTTCCAACGCCCAACGTTCGAGCCAGGAGATGCCCCACGCGCCGGTGAGCGTGGTGGGCTGCCCGTAGGCTTTGTCCTGCAACGCCTCGTCGAGCGTGACGAACTCGTAGCCGCGCCGCTTCAACATCGCGACGAGTTCGTCCATCTTGTGCGCGTTGAGCGCGTTCGCGGTGAGCATGAGCACCTGCGGCAGTTCGTAGCCGAGCGAGTCGCGCGAGAGTTCTTCGTAATACTCGAACATGCGCTCCATGTAAGGCACGTATTCATCTGCGACGCGTCGCATCGTCTCCTCGTCATCAACCCTGCGCGCCTGCGCGTAGACGCGCCCGTAGAGCCAATCGTAATTGTCAATCGTCACCTGATGAATGCGGTAGCCGCGTGCGGCGAGAAACTTTTCGGCAGCCTCTTTCGTTTCGCGGTTCGGCCCCGTGTTGAGATAAGGGTAGCTGAAGAAACGCAAGGGCAGCCCGCGCTCGCGCATCAACTTGCCCGACACCTCTTCGCCGCGCAGCACGTCTTGCTGAAACTCTTCGAGCGAAGCCTTGTAGAGGTTCGTGTGCGCGCGCGTCTGCGTGCCGAGTTCGTGCCCTGCGTCGAGCCAGAGGCTCAGGAGACGCGCGCGTTCTTCGTCGAGTTTGCCGCCCTCGTCTTCGTTGTAAAGTTGATTCTCGTTGACGAAGCCGACCGTGCGTATGTTCGCGGCGGAGAGGCTCGCGAGCAGGCGGCGCGTGTCTTTCTCGGCGCGCGGGTTGTAATAAGTGCCGACGGCGGGGAGGCTGACGAAGGTGACGGCCACTTGCCGTTTCGCTTGCGTCGTCTTGGCGGTCGCTTCGCCGCCGCCGCGCGAGGGGCGCGTGTTCTTGCTCTGGAGCGAGTTGAAAGTCTGCGCGCCCGTGATGATGCTTGCGAGCGCGAGGAAGACGATGGCGAGACTGGCGAGGAGCGGCGAGTGTCCCGCCGACGCAGACGCGGGCTGCGCTTTGAGCAGGCGTTGGATGCGTTGCACAAGTGAACCTCCGTTGGCGGCGACGACGAGCGTGTGTGCGTTCGCGCCTCGCCGTTGGCGGCGCAGCGTTTCGAGCGTGGTCAGCGCGCGCGCATAGACCAGCACGTCGCCCGTGGCGCGGACGGCCAGATCGTCGCACGCGTGCTCGCGCTCGATACGCACGCGCGCGGAGAGCCACCACACCGCCGGGTGATAAAAGAGCACGCTCTCCAACACGCTCTGCAAGAGATTGACGAGATAATCGTGGCGGCGGATGTGCGCCAGTTCGTGCGCGAGCAGGGCTTCGAGTTGCGGCGCGCTCAGACCCGTGAGCGCGCTCGCAGGCACGAGGATGACGGGACGCAGCCAACCGATCACGGTCGGCACTTCGACGAGCGCCGACTCGCACAGACGCACCGTGCGTGAAACCCGCAACTGCCGCGCGAGTCGCGCCAGTGTCTCCCGCCAGTCGCGCGCGAGCGGAGTTGCGGGTTCACGTCTGAGTCGCTCGGTCAACATCCAGCCGCCCAAGAGGCGCAGCGTCAACGCGAGCGCGCCCGCCAGCCACAGCAACGCGAGCCACGGCACGGCGGACGTAAAACGCTCCATAGCCCAACGCTGCAAAGGCGCGGAGGCTCCTCCGGCATCGTCGCGCAGCACCAGCAAATTCGCGTAGAGACGCGCCTGTGCGCCGGACTCGGCCGCGCCCGGATCATTCCGCACAGGTTGTTCGAGCGCGGGCGCGGCGTGTTGCGCGCGGTCGGCTGCCGCTCCGGCGGCGACGTTTGAGTTGAGTTGAAAGAAAGTTGCGACGGGCAGCGCGAGCATGAGCAGCATCGAGGCGCAGGCGACGACGTAACGCAAATTCGCCGTGCTGCGACGGAGCGAGAGGCTGATCCCGGCGTAAGCGAGCGCGACGAGCGCGCCCTGCCAGACGAAGTGGAGGAGCGTCCAACCGAGCAGTTGAAAGACCGGATGAGCGAGCAGCGCGTTCGTGTATCTCATTTGTCACCTCGCTCAAACTCGTCCAGCATTTCGCGGATGGTCGTGAGTTCTTCCGCCGAAGTCTGCTTGGCCGAAAGAGCCTGCATCACGAGTTTCGTCGCCGAGCCTTCAAAGGCGCGCTCAAGGAGATGGCCGATGAGTTGTTGCTGCGTCTCTTCGCGCGCGAGTTGCGCTTCGTAGACGTGCGCGCGCTGGCTCTCGTCGCGCCGCACCAGATTCTTCTCCGCCATGATCTGCATCAACTTCAAGACGGTCGTGTAACCCATCGCCGGGCGCGTCTGCGTGATCGCCTGATGCACGTCGCGGACGGTCGAAGCCCCGCGCTGCCACAGCACGTTTAAAATTTCCAACTCCGCATCGGTCGGTCGCGGCGTGGCCGCCGCTGCTGCTGCTCGCTTGCGCATCTTCGGAAGTCTCCTCTTTTTTCTTCTGCCTTCAAATCGGATCGGCGACACCTTACTACGAAGCGTTTCGTAATGTCAACGAAAACTTTCGTACTTCGAGATATTTTTCGCGGCGACCGGCTTGCGTCGTCTGCGCCGCGCGGTGCGCGCAGGGAATGTTCGTCCGCGCGGCGGGAGAATTTGCAGGGGCGGGAGCGTGGCGTGGAAGTTTTTTCGCCGCGTGTCCGGTCGCGTGTTGACCGCAGGCTTGGAAATGTTGAAAACTAAACGCGCTATTTCATCCGTCGCGCCGCAGGGCGCAGGCGACGCCGGTTTAGTTTTCGCCCGGCGCGGTCTTCCTAGCGAGGGGCTACGTGGCTGAAGGAAGTTCACACACAGGATCGAGCAACCATGAGATTGCCGCGCCGCTCAAGGTGCTGGTCGTGGAAGACTTCGAGGACACGCGCTCGCTCATGCGGCTCGAATTGGAGCAACGCGGTTTCCGCGTCGTGGAAGCGACGGACGGCGAAGAGGGCGTCGAGTTTGCGCTCAGGGAAAGCCCCGATATCATCATCATGGACATCGGACTGCCGCGCATTGACGGCATCGAAGCCACGCGCCGCATCCGCCAAGAAGACTCTATGCGCGACGTGCTCATCGTCGCCTTGACCGCGCATCACGAAACCGAATACCGCGCGCAGGCTCTCGCCGCCGGTTGCGACGCATATCTCACCAAACCCGTTGACTTCGACTGGCTCATAGACCTCCTCGGTCGCCTCCTTCCCTGAACCCCCTGCCCCGATCTCGTTGGCCGCGCCGCTTGCTCAGGTTGTCGGCGGAGTGATAATGTCACAGCGATTACGGCTGCAAAGGAGATGAAAATGAATAAACTAATCTTGGTACAGCTTAGCATCGCTGTCGCAATGTTGATCTCGTCGTCGGTGTTCGTCGGGGCGAACGGTGAGTTGCCGGAAGTCGGCAAGCCCGCGCCCGAGTTCCGCCTCAAGAGCAATGAGAACGTCGAGGTCAGTCTGAAAGACCTGCACGGGCATTGGGTGGTGCTCTATTTCTACCCGAAAGACTTCACTTCCGGCTGCACGATTCAGGCGCACAACTTTCAACGCGATCTCAAATCTTACGAAAAGATCGGCGTGGTGATTCTCGGCGTCAGCGTGGACTCGGCGGAATCGCACAAGGAGTTTTGCGCCAAAGAGGGCTTGAACTTCAAACTCCTCGCGGACACGGAAGCCAAAACCTCCGAGGCTTACGGCTCTGTGATGGAGTACAACGGCAGCAAATTGTCTGCGCGCAACACGTTCATCATTGACCCCGAAGGCAAGATCGCCAAAGTGTTCCCGAACGTCAAAGTGCAGAAGCACAGCGAAGAAGTGCTCGCGGCCTTGGCCGAGTTACAAAAGAAGTAAACGATCTCCGCAAAGTAAGATTTCAACGCCGCAGACGCAGAGCGGAACGCGGAGGGGCGCAGAGAGAAGAAGTAATCTTCTCTCTGCGCCCCC
>DASYMM010000633.1:0-6412 GCA_036009085.1 Pyrinomonadaceae bacterium
TCGTCGCTTCGATGAGCGCGAGGATGTCGAGCGGTGCGGACGGGGATTGGCTGTCGCCGCCGAGGAGTTGTTCGTCGAAGTAGCTCCCGGCGAATTCGTCGAAGATGACGCGGCAGTTCAAGGCTGCGGCAATCGCAGGCAGGTAAAGATACTCTCTGCTCGTCGGGCAGAGCAGCAAGACACTCTTCATAGGATTATTTTCAAACGCGAAGGAGGACGCTCAAGAGCAAAGTTGAAAATCCCAACTGAGAATACCCGCACGATGTCTCAACCGATGCGGACGGAGAGCATCGAGACGGAGCCGCCGTCGAACCCTTCGACCGGGAAAGTCACTTTGTCGCCCGCTCTCTGGAGAGCCAGCACGTAGAGCAGCGGCAGGTAGTGATCGGGCGTGGGAGCGGAGAGCCGCGCGTCGCGTCCGAGCGTTTCGTAAGCGACGAGCGGGGCGTGGTCTCCCGCGAGCATGAACTCTCGCGCCCGCTGCTCGAAACGCACTCCCCAATCAAGAGGCTCAACCGCGTGTCGCCCCCAAGCGTAAGCGTGCAGGTTGTGGACGAGATTGCCGCTGCCGATGACGAGCACGCCTTCGTCGCGCAGGGGAGCGAGGCGTCTGGCCGTTTCGTAGTGAAACTCTGCGGGTTGAGTCTCGTCCATGCTGAGTTGCACGACGGGGATGTCGGCCTGCGGGAAGACGTGACAGAGCACCGACCACGTGCCGTGATCGAGACCCCAAGGCTCGTCCGCGCCGACCGGCAGCGGCGCGAGCAGTTCGCGTATGCGCGCGGCGAGTTCGGGCGAACCGGGCGCGGGATATTGCACCTCGTACAACTCTCGCGGGAAGCCTCCGAAGTCGTGAATCGTCCGTGGCGCAGGCGCGGCGGTGACGTAAGTTCCCGGCAAATACCAGTGCGCCGACACGCAGAGGACGGCACGCGGGCGCGGCATCTCCGCGCCGAGCGTCGCCCAGGCGCGCGTGTAGTCGTTCTGCGCCAGCGCGTTCATCGGGTTGCCATGACCGAAGAAGATCGAGGGCATCGGCTCTGTCATCGTCGCCATCCTCAGAGTTTCTTTTCGTCCGTCGTGTCAGGTCGCAACTTGCCGCCGTGCGGTCTGTATTGCGGCGGTCGCCCGGTCGGCCCCCAGTAATATTTTTTGACCATGAGCAGCAACCCGGCCAGCGACAACGCCGTCAGCAAGACGATGAACAAAATATAATAGAGCATCTACACGCCTCCTTGTTCGTCAAACCCTGCCAGCCACAATCACTTTCAAACACGGACGCGAAAGGGAGACGCCTTACTTCGGACTGATCGCCCCGGCGGCAGGCCAGTTGGTATCGCTCACGCGTTTGAGGTTCATCTCGAAGAAGCGAACCGGTTCCTTGCCCGGCACGATGCGGTCGCCGACCTCGCGCCACGCGCCGTCCTTGATAACAGCCGTGTAGCGAATCGTCATCGCCCCGGCGGGGATTTCCCAAGTGTAACCGTCAGCCGTGGGCGTTAACACGAAATCGCCGACCTGTCCCTGCGCGTAGGAGTGCAAAGTGTAGGCGCGCGTTGCAGGGTTGTAGGAGACGGTGCCGAAGGCGTTGAAGGTGACCCGCCCGTCGGGGTCGTACCCGCGCCCCTCTATAACTTTGACCGACCCGTCGAGAAACGGGCCGATGCGCTCGGTCTGCGTGATGTTGTGCCGCTCGCCCGTCGGGAGAATCGTCCAAGCAGCGCCTCTCCACACGCCGTCCATCAAGGCCAGCCGCCCCATGGCCTCGCGCTGCGCCGCAACGAGCGTCGCCGGGTCTGGACGCCCCTGTTGCCCCAAAGCCGTCAAAGCCGTCCCCACACACATCAACCACAGCGTCAACACCCTGAGCCGTTTTCCTTCGATCATTCCCGTCCTCCGTTCAATGCGCCGACTGACTTTTATGCTCACCGGCAAGCACGATAATATAAGCGGTGCGAGTCCCGCCAGAATAACCCGAATAGACTCCGGGAAGCGACGGATTTATCTCATATCCTTCTTTCGTCATCCCGATGTCGGCGTCGGTCACACCCGGCGCATAGATCATGTAATGCGGCGGATAAGCCCGCGACACGATCTGGCCGGTCTTGGCGTCGAATTGTTTGACATCACCCGCGAGCATATACGCGATGCCGGTTCGACGCGGGCTATGAAACCGCCCCTCTGTGAAGCCGGAATCAATGTCGCGTTTAATCTCCGCCGCTGTTTTCCCCTGTGCCAGCAGTTCGCCCACGCGCAACATAACGGGCACGATTGTGTGGTCGCCCTCCGCATCCCAACAGGTCGGGCGCAGCGTCCGATCTCCGTCTTGCGCCCCGTCACGATTGACGAGGCAGGTGAAATTGTTCTGCCCCACACGAACCTTCTCATAACCTCCACGCCCAAACACATAAACGGTCGCTTCTTTGCGCAAATGCTCAGGCGCGGCGCTCAAGGCCAACTCAATCTCCCGCTCGCGCGGCAACAGTTCAAGCGCAGACGCTTGCGCGCTCACACGTTGAGCCGCCGCGATGCCACAGATAACCAAGTACAGAAAGAAGAATAAACACCACGCACGATTATTCATTTTCATTGTCACTCCCGAAGCCTGAACAGAGTATAGATATTTTGCCACAATAAAACCGCCGAGTCCGATAATCAATGTTATGTAACTCAGGCTTTGCCCCTAAAGTCACATTATAGTCAGACATTATGGTCAACTGAGGGACTTTATGGTCAAGTGAGGATTCTGACCATAAAGCCCTTTTTCGTTACGACGCACTAAAGTCAACATCTATTCCAAGTTCATACATGCTCTGAATGACGCAGCACAGGTTATGACAAAGGACTTTGCATAACGCTTCGTTGACCTGCGCCGTCTTGGTCTTGCTTCTCAAACATTCACCGAACTCTGAACGCACCGCGACAGCCCAAGCCTCGCGCGTGTCTCCGTTGGATTGGAGGCTAGCGCGCGGGGCTTCGCTTTGGGCTGGGGCTGGTAAAAAACTGCGTGTCGGGCTACCACTGGAGCGTGGGGTCGGGGTCGGGGGCCTTGGGGACAGCCTTGCAGATGAAGGCGAGGATGTAGATGGAATCATCCTGAACGGGCGGCGTGGGCGTCGCGGGGGTTGGGGTGACGGGCGGCGTGGGGGTCGGTTGGGTGGGCTGCGGGATGCGAATCCTTGGCCGCTCCAGTCGTTGGAATAAACGATGGTCGCGCACGATGCTTAAGCGGCGCGAAGCGTCTGCGGGGGTTACAGCCGGTCTGGGAATAGCCGTGCGGGGATTATCCGTCCTGAAAATACCCGGTCGCCTCAGAGCGGGGTTGCCCACCATCCTTGCGCTGAGCATCGTCGGCGTCGCGGCTGGCCTCTCGTTCGCCGGTGTGCGCGCTGCGATTGAACGCTCGGCCATTCTCCTCTTGAGCTTGTCTTGATCTCTGACCCCGGCGGCAAATTGGAAACCTCCGAAAGGCTTGTCCGTCGTCTGTGCCTGCGGGGCAGGTTGTGGCGTCACGTTTGGACGCGCCACGATGCCCGGTCGTGCCACTAAATCCGGTCGCATTATGCCGATTCGTCCCAGGATGCCCGGACGCGGTATCCCCACAGGGGGAATGGTCGGTCGGACAGGCTCGGCCGGTTTGACTTCCTCTCGCACCTTGCGCGCAAAGACGATGGCCGTCACGTAAGCGGGGCAGGTTCCCTTCGCCGGTTTGCCGCCGTCAGAGATGACTCTGTTCGCATCTGCGAACCGCCAGAAACGCGCTTTGAACACATCGGACGCAAACCACGGTCGTTGGATGGCCGCGGAACTGAACTCGAAAGTCAGAGACTTGTTGCCCGCCGTCGCGCTATCGGCGTTGAAGCGTTCGCGCAGTTCGGCGGGAGCTTCGTTGAGCAGGACTTTGATCTCTTCCGCGCTGAGCTTGAAGGGCTGCCACGCGTCGTCGTCTATCGCGTTGGAAGGCGAGAAGAAACTGGGAAAGACCGTGGACGCATCTGTGCCTGTCACCGTGTCTATGTCCTCGTTGAAACGGCTGTTCCACTCAGACCACGTCTGTAGCGGCGAACGCGCGCCGAGACTCACGACTTTGGCCTGCGCCGCCTCCACCTCGTTCTTATAGCCCGCGGTGATCCACTGCGTCCGCAGTTCGTTTAACAGAGCGCGTTGCGCCGGTTCGTCCACATCTTTCCAGCGTTGCTTCTCCAACGGGTCAGACGCGTTCTCGCCCGTAAACTTGTCTGCGTTGTACTTCTGCTCGACGAGCAGGAAGGCGTCCTTGTGCTGCCTGTAAGCTTTCATCTGGGGGCTGTCTTCAAACAGTCCGCCCTCGCCCGTGACGCGCAGGAAGGAGAGCGCGCGTTGATACGCCGCTTCCTCTTCCGGCGTGCGGGTTGACTCGGCAAAGTTGCCCTCCTTCAATATCTGTTCGTACACGTCCCACAGGAAGACCGTCTCGGTCGGCAGCCAAGCCTCGTCGTCCGGGATGAGGTTGACCAGAGTTGAGAACGCTTGCAGGTTGTGCTGGCTCTGCCGCAGTTCGTCGGCGTCGCGATCAGAGAAAAAGTCCAACTCCCGCTTCGTGTAAGGTAGCGGCGAGACCGGGAAACTGAGGAAGGTGTCGTCTGCGCCGAACACTTTTTTCGCCTTTGCCATCAAGGCCAATTGCATCGCGGAATCCATCTTTCGTGCCTCCCCTGTTGAATTGCTGTCGCCATGCAGGGGCAGTCCCGCTTCGCTGGAAGCGGGACTGCCCCTACGGCTTATTTTAGATCCACTCTTTGACGGACTTGTTGGGTTCTGGCGACTTCGGCAGAACGTGACATTTGAACCCGATCACCTGCGCGCCGGGCACGGTCATGCTCTGGCTCTGGGCGTCGTAGTGATAACTGGATGAACGCTCGCCGCTGGCGGAACTTCGGCCATGCGAGCCGCCGAAATGGAACGGGCCGAAACTGACGGCGGCTTTGCCACCCACCGACGCCTTTTTCCAGCTCTGTTCGGCTTGAGAAATGCCGCTGCTCTTGCCGAAGCGCAAGACGAGGTCTTTGATGCAGACCATCGAAGTGGCATAGGCCGGGATGAGACCCTTCGGCGGCTTGCCGCCGTCGCTCACCATGTCGCCCTTCGCCTCCGGGTTGCTCTGGTCGAACCGCCAGAGCTTGCTCACCAAAAACGCGGTCTTGTACCACGGGCGCACGATGGGAACTTGCGTGATCTTGAAGTCCATGCCGAAAGTTGCGCTGTCGAACTTGACCTGAGATGCAGATTGGCCGCTGGCACTGCTCGTAGACACTCCGCCCCCGAAGATGCCCAGCCATCCGCCACCCGCGCTCGTGGAGGATTGCTTCATGCTGTAGTTTGAATTAGAGGAACTGTTGTAGTCGGACGAACTGAACTTGAACTCAGTCCAGCCGGACGCCTTCATGAAATTTCCGGGGACGAGCGAGGTGTAGTAGAAGTCGCTGCCCGAAGCGAGGCCGGTCAGTCTGGCCTTCTCCAGATCATCGCGGTACTGCTGTTTGAGCAAAGCCATGTCTCGCTGCATCACCTGATCGATGAACGCCGAAATCTTCTCGTAGTCGTTCTTGTAGCCGGTATTCACCCAGTCGGACATCGCGGCCTTGACCCGGTTGCGCAGGATGTTGGCGTTCATCGCCCAGTAGTGCACGGCCTTCGTGTCGGTGGCGGTCAGCGCATCAATGCGGCGCGAGTTGTATTCCAGCGCGGCGTTTTCGTAGGCGGCCAATTTCTGGTTATAAGCGATCACCATCGGGCTCGGTTCGGTCACTTCCGTCTCCTCGTCAGTGATCAAATCAACCTTCTTCTTCGTGACGCTCAACAGCCCGCGAAACTTTTCGATCTTCTTTTTCGTGTCCGCCGGGAGTTCGCTCGCCATGACCTGACTCATACGCAGGATGTACTCGTAACGCTCCGACAGAGTCCCTTCGTTGTTCATAACGCTCAACTGCGCGAACTGATTGTTCGTGGTGCTCGCCATGTCGGGGACGAAATCAACGAGCCGCGAGAAGTTTTCCGCCTGCATGTAGAGACTCGCCGTGTCCTGTGCGCGCAGGGCTTCGAGCATCTCCGGTGTGATCTCAGGCTTCGGGGCTTCCCCTCCCTCGGCACCGCCATCGCCAGCCGGCGTTCCTCCGCCTCCCGGCCCGCCGCGCACCTCGTCGAGCTTCGCCTTCTTGACCACGCCGGTCAAACCCTGCGACAGAAACTCGAAGTCGGACGCCTCGATGGGAATGCCGGGAGTCGCCCAACTGAAGAAGTTGTCTTCGGACTTGGGCACCGTGTCATCACCGTTGGTGAGAATGTTATAGAGTTTCCCCATTATTTGATTGACCATTACGCTAGGTTCCACTAATGCCATGATTCGTTTCTCCTTAAATGAAACACACGCTTT
>DASYMM010000634.1:0-10710 GCA_036009085.1 Pyrinomonadaceae bacterium
GGAGTTGACGTTTTGTGGGGCGTGCGCGGTTTGGCGAGCGAACTCGTCGCGGGCGCACGCGACGCGGGGATGGGGGCGGCGAGGTTTTTCGAGACGACGGAAGAGGCCGGTGCGGCGTTGTTGGAAGAGGTACGAACGGGCGATCTGTTACTGGTGAAAGGATCGCGCGGCGTGCACATGGAGCGGATCATCGAACTGCTGCGCGAGCGATATGAGGGAAGGGATGAAGGATGAGGGATGAAGGGTGAATAAGAGAAGCATTCAAGCCACCATGACTTGAGCTTTGTTCTGATTCATCCCTCATCCCTCCGCCCTCATCCCTCAAAACTGATGATCTATTACATCTTCTACGAGTTGATCTTCCTGCGCTACGGCGCGGGCGAGCCGTCATATTTCATCAAGGCGCTCAACGTCTTTCAATACGTCACGTTTCGCACGGCTTATGCGACCGTCACCGCGCTCCTGATTTCGCTCGTCTTCGGCGGTCGGGTCATCAAGATGCTGCGCGAGATGAACGTCGGGCAGCAGATCAGGGAAGAGGGGCCGCAGGCGCACATGGCGAAGCGCGGCACGCCGACGATGGGCGGCGTCCTCATCATCGGCTCGGTGCTCATCTCCACTTTGCTGTGGGCGCGTCTCACGAACCTCTACATCTGGATCATTTTAATCTCGACCGCGCTCTTCGCCGTCATCGGATTCTTGGACGACTACGCGAAGGTGGCGAAGCGGCAGAGCTTGGGACTCACGGGCAAGCAGAAACTCGCCGCGCAATTTTTGATCGCGCTCGGCGTGTGGGCGACGCTCTATTTCTTCGCGGGCGACTACTCGTGGAATCTGAGCATCCCGTTCTTCAAGCAGACGGACATCAAGCCGTGGCTCACGAACATCGGGCCGTGGCTTTACCTGCCGTTCATCCTGATCGTGCTGCTCGGCTCGTCGAACGCGGTGAATTTGACGGACGGACTCGACGGGCTAGCCATCAGCGTGACCTTTATCGCAATGGTCGCCCTGACGGCGTTCACGTATGTCAGCGGCGACAAGCGTTGGGCGGATATTTTGTTCATAGAGCATCGCCGGGAGGTGGGCGAACTAACGGTCTTCTGCGGGGCGATGGCGGGCGCGAGCCTCGGCTTTTTGTGGTACAACGCGCCGCCCGCGGACGTGTTTATGGGCGACGTGGGCAGCCTCGCCATCGGCGGCGCAATCGGCACCATCGGGATTTTGACGAAGCAGGAATTTATCCTCGTCTTAGTCGGCGGCGTGTTCGTCCTCGAAGCGATCTCGGTGATGCTGCAAGTCTCTTTCTTCAAGATGACGAAGCGGCACACGGGCACCGGGCGGCGGCTCTTTAAGATGACGCCCCTGCATCACCATTTCGAGATGCAGGGCTGGAAGGAGTCGAAAGTCGTCTTCCGATTTTTGATCCTCGCGATCTTGTTCGCGCTGTTGAGTCTGTCAACTTTGAAGTTGCGGTGAGAAAGATGAACCACCAAGACACGAAGACACAAAGAGAGCAGGCCGTAGAAATTGGATCGTCGGGTTGTCTTTGTGTCTTTGTGCCTTAGTGGTGAATGGTGAACCTTTGGAAGTTGCAGGCAAAAAAGTTCTGATCATCGGCGCGGCGCGAAGCGGCATCGCGGCGGCGCGGTTTCTGGCGGCGCGCGGGGCGACGGTGGCATTGAATGATCGCAAGCCTGTCGAGGAATGGACGGACGAGGCGCGTGCGTTGAAGGCGGAAGGCGTCGGGTTACTCGCGGGCGATGTGCCGATGTGGTTGATGGATCAGATCGAGCTTGTGGTGGTGAGTCCGGGCGTGTCTGCGAAAAAGATTCCGGTGCGTTACATGGAGCGCGCAGGCGCGGAGGTGATCGGCGAAGTCGAACTCGCAGCGCGATTCCTGCGCGGGCGCATCGTCGCCATCACGGGCACGAACGGGAAGACGACGACGACCGTGCTCGTCACGGAGTTGTTGAAAGGTGCGGGCTTGCCCGTGCAGGTCGGCGGCAACATCGGCACGCCGCTCGTCTCTCTGGTCGAATCGTCGCGCGAAGACGGTTGGACGGTCGCGGAGGTTTCGAGCTACCAGCTTGAGACGATTGCCAGTTTTCACCCGACCGTGGCCGTCGTCTTGAACCTGATGCCCGATCATATGGATCGCTACGAGACTCTGACCGACTACGGCGCGGCCAAGCATCGCATCTTTCGCAACCAGACGGAGAGCGACGTGGCGATCTTGAATGCCGACGACGACATCGTCGCTTCCTGGGCGTCGGGCTTGCGCGCACACGTGACGCTCTTTAGCGTCGAGCGCGAATTGGAAGAGGGGCTGTTTTTACGCGACGGGCGCGAACTCGTTTCGCGGACGCGCGACGGCGAGCGCGTGTTGCTCGCGCGCGATGAAATGAAACTGCTCGGCCTGCATAACGTGCAGAACGTGCTGGCCGCGCTCGCGTGCGGGCTGGCGTGCGGCGCGTCGCCCGATTCGATGCGCGAGACGGTGCGGAACTTCCAGCCGGTCGAGCATCGTCTGGAACGCGTCGCAGAGATCGGCGGCGTCGAGTTTTACAACGACTCGAAGGCGACGAACGTTGACGCGACGTTGAAGGCACTCGAAGCGTTTGCCGAACACGCGGGGCGGATCGTTTTGATTCTCGGTGGTCGCGGCAAGGACGCGCCCTATGCGCCGCTCGCGCCGCTCATCGAACGCAAAGCGCGCACGCTCGTCGTGCTCGGCGAAGACGCCGAACGGATCGAGCGCGAGTTGAAGGCGCACGCGCCGGTCGTTCGCGTGAAAGATTTGAGAGAGGCCGTGCGACGCGCCGCAGAGGCCGCGCAACCCGGCGACGTGGTGCTGCTCGCGCCAGCGTGCTCCAGTTGGGACATGTTCGAGAACTTCGAGCAGCGGGGAAGAGTGTTTAAGGAAGCGGTTCTCGAAGGGATGAGGGATGAGGGCGGAGGGATGAATAAGAATGATGCGGAGAGGTTTGATATTCATCCCTCATCCCTCCGCCCTCATCCCTAGTTTTTGTTATGGCTAGAAAGCTACAAGCTGACGAGTGGTTGTTTGCGGCGACGCTGGGGCTGGCGCTGTTTGGCGTCGTGATGGTCTATAGCGCGTCGGCCGATCTGGCGTTTGCCGAAAACGGCACGCAGTATCACTACGTCAAGCGGCAGGCGATCTGGACGGTGGCGGGCTTGCTCGCAATGATGGGCGCGATGCAGGTGGATTACGGGTGGCTCAGGGATCGTCGCGTGGTCGCGGGGCTGCTCGCGGGCACAGTCGTGTTGCTCGTCGCGGTGTTCGGGTTTCCGCGCATCAACGGCGCGCATCGGTGGATCAGGTTGGGCGGTTTTTCTTTGCAACCTTCAGAGTTGTCGAAACTCGCGCTGGCGGTCTTCCTCGCGCGCTTTCTCGAACGACGCGCGGGCGAAGAACACTCGCTCTGGAAGACTTTCGTGCCGTGCGTGTTGATGACGGGGTTGCTCGTGATGCTCGTCGCGGCCGAACCAGACCTCGGCACGGCGATGATGCTCGGAATCATCTGCGTCACGTTGTTGTTTGCGGCGGGCGTGCGGCTGCTGTATCTGGGCGCAATCGGCGCGGTGGGCTTGGTCGGCATCACCTTTATGATCGTGTTGTTCCCGTGGCGTCTGGGGCGCGTGACGGCGTTTCTCGATCCGTGGGCTGACGCGCAAGGGACTGGCTTTCAGGTTGTGCAATCTTTGATCGCAGTCGGGTCGGGCGGGACGAACGGACTCGGGTTCGCGCAAGGGCGACAGAAGATGCTGTTTTTGCCGTTCGCGCATTCGGATTTCATCTTCGCGGTGGTGGGCGAGGAGTTGGGGTTGTTAGGCGCGTTGACGCTCGTTTCGGTCTTCGGACTGTTTTTGTGGCGCGGCGTGCGCGCGGTGCGGCGTGCGCCGGATCGTTTCGGGATGCTGCTCGGTTTAGGCATCGTGGTCGGCATCGTCGCGCAGGCTTTGTTCAACATCAGCGTCGTGTTGTCGCTCGTGCCGACGAAGGGTATTCCGCTGCCGTTCATCTCGTATGGCGGCTCTTCGATGATGTTGACGCTCGTGAGCGTCGGCGTGCTCCTGAACATCTCGCAGCAGGGGACGGCGCAGGGCGACGCCGCGACGCGTAAAGAATTTGCGACGGCGAACGTTCCCGCCAAGCCGCGACGCGAACGCGTGCCGGCCACGCAGACGTGGCGACCGGAAGGCCGGAGTTGAGTTTGAACGTGCGCGCTCTCTTCGCCGCCGGAGGGACGGGCGGGCACATCTATCCCGCGCTCGCGGTGGCGAAAGAGTTGATGAATCGCCACGAGGGTTCGACAGTGCGGTTCGTCGGCACGGCAAGGGGGTTGGAGACGCGGCTCGTGCCGCAGGCGGGTTTTGAGTTGTCGCTCATTGAAAGCGCGGGGCTGACGAACATGAACTTCGGCGCGCGCCTTCGTGGGCTGTGGCTGCTGCCGAAAAGTTTCGTGGCCGCGCGGGCGTTGATAAGTGAGTTTCGCCCGGATGTCGTCGTCGGCGCGGGCGGGTACGTGACGGGTTCGGTGTTGTTGACGGCGGCGATGATGAGGATTCCGACGCTCGTGATGGAGTCGAACGCCGTGCCGGGTTTTACGAATCGCAGGCTCGCGCGGTTCGTGCGCGCGGCGACCGTCTCGTTTGAAGCGACGCTTCCATACTTTCGCGGCAAGGCGATTGTGACCGGCAACCCGGTGCGCCGCGAGTTCTTTGACATTCCGGCAAAAATGCGCGACCCTTCGCGTTTTTCTTTGCTGCTCTTCGGCGGTTCGCAGGGCGCGCGCGCCGTGAGCCAGGCGATGGTCGCCGCGCTGCCGCACCTTGCCGCGCACCGCGACGTGCTGCACATCACGCACCAGACGGGCAAACTCGATTTCGACGCGGTGCGCGCAGGGTACGAGCAGGCGGGTTGGACGGAGCGCGCGGAGATCAAGGAGTACATAGACGACATGGTCGGAGAATTTGCGAAAGCCGACCTCATCGTCTCACGCGCCGGGGCGACGACCGCCGCAGAACTCATGGCCGCAGGTAAGACCGCGATCATGATCCCGCTCCCCGGCCAACTCGAACAACGCCGCAACGCCGAAGTGTTGCAGGACGCGAACGCCGCACGCATGATTTTGCAAGACGAACTGACGGGCGAAGCGTTAGCCAGAGAGATCGACGAATTGATACGCGACCCCGCGGAGATCACGCGGCGCGAACAGGCGAGCCGCAAAATGGCACGACCGAACGCCGCTGCGTTGACAGTTGATTTGATTGAAAAGCTGGTGGCTTAGAGTAGCCGGTCAAGCGCGAGCAGCCAGAACAAAAAGCTGATCGCTAAAAGCTGAGAGCTAATCGCTCATTTATGTTTCATCGCATCCAACACGTTCATCTCGTGGGCATCGGCGGCATCGGCATGTCCGGGATCGCGGAGGTCTTGTGCAATCTCGGATTCAACGTGTCGGGGTCGGACATGAAGCGTTCGAGCGTCACGAAGCGTCTGGAAGAGTTGGGCGTGACGGTCAACGAGGGACACCGTGCGGAGAACGTGGGCGACGCTCAGGTGGTCGTTCGTTCGACGGCGGTGCGCGATAACAACCCGGAGTTGATTGAAGCGCGCGAGCGTTCGATTCCGGTGATCGCGCGGGCGGAGATGCTGGCCGAGTTGATGCGACTCAAACACGACACGGTCGCCGTCGCAGGCTCGCACGGGAAGACGACGACCACTTCGATGATCGGGATGGTCTTGGGGGCGGCGGGACTCGATCCGACGGTCGTGGTCGGCGGCGTGGTCGGGGCGTTCGGTTCTAACGCGCGTCTCGGCAAGAGCGACTTGATGGTGGTGGAAGCGGACGAGAGCGATAGATCGTTTTTGATGCTCGCGCCGACGTTTACCGTCGTGACGAACATTGATCGCGAACACATGGACTACTACCGCGACATGGAAGACATGCAGGATTGCTTCATACGCTTCGTCAATAAAGTGCCGTTCTACGGCGCGTCCGTGTTGTGTCTCGACGATCCTTATGTGCAGGCGGTGATCCCGCACGTCAAACGCCGCCGCATCACTTACGGCTTGAGCGCGCAGGCAGACGTTTCGGCGCACAACATCAAATTTGATATTCCGTTCGGGTCGCGCTTCACGGTCTGGCGCGGGCAGGAGGTGTTGGGCGAAGTCGAGATGCGCGTGCCGGGTTTGCACAACGTCTATAACGCGCTCGCGGCCATCGCGATCAGCTTCGAGTTGGAAGTGCCGTTTGCGAAGACCGTGGAGGGCTTGGGCGCGTACACGGGCGTCAATCGCCGCTTTCAGTTCAAGGGCGAAGCGCGCGGCGTGCTCGTGGTTGACGATTACGGGCATCACCCGACGGAGATTCGCGCGACGCTCGCGGCGGCGAAGATCGGTTCTTCGGGGCGGCGCATGGTCGTGCTCTTTCAACCGCACCGCTACACGCGGACGCAGGATCAGATGGACGAGTTTGCGCGCTCGTTCAACAACGCGGACGTGCTGCTGGTAACGGACATCTACGCGGCGAGCGAAGACCCGATTGAAGGCGTCACGGCTGAAGCGTTAGTCGAAGCCGTGAAACGCTACGGGCACAAGAACACTTTCTACGTCGGTTCTCTGGAGACGGCGGTGAAGGCTCTGCTGAGCGAAGCGCACAGCGGCGACATGGTGATCACGCTCGGCGCGGGCAGCGTCTTTCGCGCGGGCGAAGAGTTGATCGAACTCTTGAACAAAAACGGACACGGCAAATGACGGCGACGATGATGTACAGCACGACCAGCCCACGAGAGCGCGATGCGGCGATTGAAGAGATCGCGGCGCGTCTGGGCGTGCGTGCGGAGCGCGGGCGGCGTTTTGCGGAGTTGACGAGTTTGCGCGTGGGCGGTGCGATTGATTGGGTCTTCTCGCCGGAGACGGAAGAGGAGGCGGCGCGTTTAGCCGGTGAATTGGACGCGGCGGGGATCGGCTGGCGCGTGCTCGGCGCGGGCAGCAACGTGCTCGCGGAAGATGAAGAGCATCACTACGTCGTCGTGAGTATGCGCGAGGTGAAGGGGACTGCGCTGTTTGAGGGCGAGCGCGTGAGCGTGAGCGCGGGTTATTCGTTGCCGCGCCTGTGCGTGGATGCGGCGCGGCGCGGGCTGGCAGGCATAGAGGGTTTGGGCGGCATACCGGGCACGGTGGGCGGCGCGCTCTGGATGAACGCGGGCGCGTTCGGACACGAGATCGGAAACGTGGTGGAGACGGTGCGCGTGGCGCGCGGCGGGCGCGTGGTGCAAGTTCGCGGCAGCGACATCGAATGGAACTACCGGCACACGTCTTTTCGCGACGGCGAGTTGCTCTTGGGCGTAACGCTGCGTCTGCGTCCAGACGATTCGGCGAAGATCGTCGAGCGGATGGCTGAGGTGAAGCGGCAGCGTATGGAGACGCAGCCGCACGGCGCGCGTTCCGCAGGGTGCTTCTTCAAGAATCCGCCGGGGAGCGGTTTGAGCACCGGGCGGATGATTGACGAGATGGGCATGAAGGGCGAGAAGCGCGGCGGCGCGGTTGTCTCGCCCGTCCACGCGAACTTCATCGTGACCGAAGGCGACGACGCGCGCGCCTCCGATGCCTTCGCACTCGCGGAAGAGATCAGGGAACGCATACGCCGCGAGCGCGGCATCGAGTTGGAGTACGAAGTCGAACTCTGGCGCAGCGGCAACGCGCGCGAAGCGTTTGAGACGAATGCTGGCGAAGATGAAGCGGTTGCGGGCGGACAGGCAACAGGCGAGACGGATTCAGGCGAAGAGGCTTTGAACGCGCAAGAAGGCGGGGCGGTTGAAGATGAAAGGCGAAGCTGAACGACGGACAAGTCTTTAAACTTGTCACTTGTCACTTGTCACTCATCACTGTAGTTGGCACTGGAGTAAAAATGCTGAGAGAGCAAGTCATCACACCACGCGCGGGTCGGGGCGGCGGACAGGGCAGCGGCGGTCGAGGCCGCGCCGGGGATGTCGCGCAGCAGCGTCCAGTTAAACGCGGCGGCAACAGTGGCGGCAGCGGCGGGCGCGTCGGCGCGGGGGCGCGCAAGGCGTCGAAGGGCGGTTCGTTGGGACGCGTGGTGGCGTGGATGCCGTTTGTCGGGAAGTCGCTGCTCGCCGTGTGCGCGGGGCTGCTCTGCTTCATGGCTTATCGCACGGCGGCCTCTTCTACGTTCTTCGCTCTGCGGACGATTGACATGAGCGGTGTTTCGCAAGGCTCGGAGGATCAGTTGAAAGCTCTGGTCAGGCGCGCGGGCGGCGCGCAGGGCGTGTGGAAAGCAGACCTCAACGCGATCAGCGCGGAACTCGAACGCCAGCCGTGGGTGCGCAAAGCGGTGGTGTCGCGCGTCCTGCCTTCGGGCTTGCGCGTGCGGATCACGGAGCGTGTGCCGCGCGCCGTGGTGAGAACTGCGGCGGGTCGCTTCGTCTGGGTTGACGACGACGCGGTGATGGCCGGGACGGTTGCGCCCACGCAGAACGCGCCAGCCTTCTTCATGCGCGGTTGGGACGAATCGGGCACGGAATCGGGGCGCACGGAGAACCGCCGCCGCGTGGAGAAGTATCTGGAACTCTCGCGCGAGTGGGAAGCGGCCGGGATCGCTGCGCGCGTGAGTGAAGTTAACCTGGAAGACTTGCGCGACGTGCGCGCGCAGTTGACGGGCGACGATTCGCAGATCGAAGTGCGTCTAGGCCGAGAGGATTTGACGAAGCGGCTCCGTCAATCGCTCGAAGCTCTGGACGAAGAACGCTCGACGCCGCGCGGCGCATACATCACTTACATTGACATGACGCACGGCAAGCGCGCCGTGATCGGCTCCAAACCGCACGCGCCCGGCCAGAGCAGCGAGGCGTCGGGCATAAGCTCGAACGAGAGCGCGGTGGGCGACGGCGATGTCGCCGTCGCGCCGGAAGCGAAGAAGGCGGCAGTTCAAACGGCAAGCAAATCGCGCGCGTCCGCCGAGAAGACGAAGAGTAAAGAAGCTAAGAAGAAACAAGAGGGCGCGCGTGAGAGCGAGCGCACAACGACGACGGGGCAGACGCGCGGCGACATCGAACGCCCGCGCCGCGTCGGGCGCAGCGGCTAGGCCGACAGCAGCGGCGGCGCGTCGCCGGAACGAGTCAGGCGGGCACGGCGCGGGCAGCAAGCGCGTGCCTTTTGAGGAGGGGAAGTAAACGCATGGCGAAACGCGGAGCACACACGGTCGGCTTGAGCATCGGCACGAGCCGTGTGACGTGCATCATCGGCGAGCCGGGCGATGTGTCGGGCGCGCTCGACATCGTCGGCATCGGCGAGGCGGAGGCGCGCGGCCTGCGCAAAGGCGTCATCGTCAATCCCGAAAACGCCGTCGAAGCGATCAAGCACGCCGTCGAAGCCGCCGAGCGCATGAGCGGCTTGGAAGCCGAAGAAGTGACGATCAATCTCGCGGGTTCGCACATCATGGGATTCAACGGGCAGGCCATCGTCGCCGTTTCGGGACGCGACCGCGAGATCACGCCGGACGACGTGCGCCGCGCGATTGATTCGGCCTGCGCCATTCAACTTCCGGCGGGTCGCGAGATCGTTGATCGGCTCCCGCAGGAGTTCATCGTTGACGATCAGGACGGCATCAACGATCCGGTCGGCATGATCGGCGCGCGGCTCGCCGTCAAAGTTCATATCGTGACGAGTCCCGTCACGGCGCGGCAAAACGCCATCAACGCAGTCAACCGCGCAGGCTTGGTCGTCTCCGACATGGTGCTCGAACAACTCGCCGCCGCCGAAGCATCTTTGACCGAAGAGGACAAGGAGTTTGGTTCAGCCTTGGTTGACACCGGCGCGGAGACGACGGGGCTTGTGATCTACCAGCGCGGCGCGGTGCAGCACACGGCGGTCTTCGCGCTCGGCGGTTCGCACTTTACGAACGACATCGCGTTTGGCCTCCGCACGCCGATCCCGGAGGCGGAGAAGATCAAGCGTTCGGTGGGCTTTGCGTCGAGCACGGGGTTGAGCGAGATGGAGCGGGGCGAACTCGTGGAAGTGCCTTCGGTGGGCGGGCGCGGCCCGCGCCAGTTGTCGCGACAGATTTTGTGCGACATCTTGCAGCCGCGCGCCGAAGAGGTGTTGATGCACGTCGCAGACGAGATACGCGAATCGGGTTGGGACAGGCAGTTGTCGAGCGGCGTGGTGTTAACGGGCGGCGGGTCGCTTTTGGGGGGGATGGTGGAAGTGGCCGAGCAGGTTTTCGATGCGCCCGTGAGGCTCGGTTATCCCGAAAGAGATCGTTTTGGCGGCCTCATCGAAGACATTCAAACTCCGGCGTGGACTGCCGCGGCCGGACTCTCGCTCGTCGCCGGGAGGGCAAATGCCGTCGAAGCGCGCTCTGCGAGCGGTAAACGCGGAGCGACGGGCGGGTTAACCGCTTTCGTCTCGAAATTTCGGAATCGTTTTAGTAGTATTTTCTGACAAGTTGTTGTATGCTGCCGCGCCAGCCGGCACAAGATGTTGTCCGCAATATATGGGTGTCACCGGCGCGCACAGCCCAAAATAGCCGCACAGGGTCTCCTGACAAGCGGCGGGCGTTCAAAGAAGAGAAAGGACTTATAAGATATGACACCGGATAGCCGTCAGCCGGGCAGTGGCATTAATATTTTCATAGACGATGATCCTCCGATCACCGGCGCGCGCAT
>DASYMM010000635.1:0-1676 GCA_036009085.1 Pyrinomonadaceae bacterium
GCCAGCCTCATCGAGGCGCGCAAGCGCGAGGTCGAACCCTTAGAGATTGCGGAAACGACGAAAGCCGTCGCGCCGTTCGGCGCAACTCACGATGCCGAATCTCCGGCCGCTTCGCTCGACGGTCGCGCCGAGTCTGCCCCGACGACGACGCATCAGTCCTCTGAATCTCAGGCCGTCTATCGCTCCGACTTCGCCGCCGGTTCAGGCCATCCCGCCGTCGGCGACGCCGATTGGATCGATCTCGACGACGACAAGGAAGTTACGATTCAAACGTCTGCGCCCGCCGCTTCGTCGCCCGCCGAACCGCTCGGCGCTTTCTACGCGGAGGGCGCGGCGGCACAGACGCCGACACCCACGACGGACGCGCCCCAAGCGCGCCGCGACGAGACGTTTTCCCTGTTCGACTCTTTGGAGATCGAGCAGTATGAACCGGAGGCCGTCGAACCCGCTCCCGTCGTTGCGACGCCGGTCGTGGAGTCCGCCCGCAGCCGCGCAGACGCACAGACGCAACCGCTGACCTACGAGAGTCGGCCGTCGGCCGCTGCACCGCACGACGACCTCCCGCGCGAGACGGGCGTGGTGAAAGCCGACAAAGGCGTGAGCCTCGTTGACGGCTCGGACGAGGACAGCTATTCGATCATCCCGAAGGGCATCCAACTTCGCCTCGCGAGCGACGACGCGAGCGAACGCGCCGCCAGCGTCCTCGCGCTCTCGCGCCTGAACACGGACGAAGCCTTCAACCAAATCTGTGCCGCCTTCGACGACCCGGCCGAAGAGGTGCGCAACGCCGCCGCCCGCGCCATCTACGACTTGAACGAAGACCGCGCAGACTCTTTCACGCGCGCCTTGCGCGAATCGCCCGTCGAGCGTCGCCGCCAGATCGGGGCTGCGCTCGCCGGTTCGGGTCTGGCCGAGGAAGCCATCGGCAACCTCACCGGAGAGAGCCGCGACAAGACCTACGACGCCTTCTCGCTGCTGTTCCTGATGGCGAAGGCGGGCGAGGTCGCGCCGCTGATTCGCTCCATCGAGAGCCACCCCGACAACGAGGTGCGTCTCGCCGTCGTGAAACTGCTCGCCTTGAGCGGCCAACACGAAATCCTCCCGTCGTTTCGTCGCCTCGCCGTGCGCGGCTCGCTGCCGACCGAAGTGCGCTCCGCCGTGATGGAGGCCATCTACCAGATCAGCAGTCAACCAAACGCCGCCACCCCGGCGACCTGAGCGCATTGAAACTGACCCTAGCCTCGAACATTAGCCTCGAACATTAGCCTCGAACATTGAACGGGCGGGAGACGCGCGAACCATGCGCCGCCCGCCCGTTTAAACTTTCGGCGCGACGGCCATGCTTCACGCTTTCGCGCCCGACCTGAAGCCCGCGCCCCAGTCGCGCGCAACTCTCAACTTAAGGAGAAGTCGAACTCATGACCAACGGAGCACCACAAACCTATCTCACCGGGATCGACGTTTCGCACTATCAGGGCGCGGTCAACTGGCCGGACGTGCGCGGCGCGGGATGCGCCTTCGCTTTCGCCAAGGCGACCGAATCCATCAATATCGTTGACCCGGAGTTCGTCGCAAACTGGAACGGCATGAAGATTGCGGGACTCGTGCGCGGCGCGTATCACTTCTTTCGCCCGGAGCAGAACGGCGTCGCGCAGGCCAACCATTTCCTGCAAACT
>DASYMM010000636.1:0-8818 GCA_036009085.1 Pyrinomonadaceae bacterium
GCTCGTCTCGGTCTTCGGCTTCATCGCACAACCCGACACGCACATCTTCCTCAAACCGAACGTGACGCGCACCGCCGCACGCGCCTACGGCTTCGACTTCCAATACAAGTCGCGCCCCTCTTGGGAAACCTACGCCAACTATCTCGAATTTGCCGCCACCATCCGGCGCGACCTCAGCGATTTGAAGCCACGCGACATGATTGACCTCCAATCCTTCATCTGGGTGCAAGGCTCGGACGAATACCCTGACACTTGATGCGTCGCCAAGCTGTTCTGCATCCTGCGGCGGACGCGCCGGTCTTCAGTTTCCTTTAATTTTCCTGCGCGGCGGGCGTAACCGGGGCGTTTAAACATTCGTCTTTATAATTACTCGGGCAATTTACAGTTGAATGCGTCAATGAATGAAGGAGACTTATGCGAAAAACGTTATCGCTCGCGGCTCGTGTTAGTTTCGCCGCTGCGCTGCTCGTTTTGCTTCAGCAAGCGGGCGCGGCACAGTCGTCGAAGGTGTCGGCCAAACTTTTGCACACGATGCCGGATGGCTATACGAACTGGTGGAGTCCTGACGCGAGGACTTTCGCCGTGTACGACGGGGACGTGTCGCTGTATGACGCCGCGACCGTGAAGGTGCGGGCGGTGATAAAAACTTCGGGCACGCCGATGCCGAAGTCGCTCTCTTTCACGCCTGACGGGCGCAGGCTCATCATTCTTTCCGACCGGGTGCGCCTCTACGATGTCAGCGACGGCAAATTGCTGCGCCAGTTCGGCGAGGGCACGGAGCCGATCAACCGCTACGAAACGAAATTCAAGCCGGAAGCCGTCTCGGTTTTGAACAGCGATGGTCAGTATGAAACCGAATATAAGTCGCCGGGCACTTACGAAAACACTCTGGAACTGCCCACCATCTATATCAGCGACAGGGTCGCCAGCCCCGACGGCAAATCTCTGCTCGTGCGCGCACGCAAAGACGAGGAGGCGCAGGTTTATAATTTAGACACGGGCGAATTGAAGTTTACGCTTGAGCCTTTCGTCGAAGCGGGAAAGAAGAGGCGCGGAGGGGGCGACGCGCTCGGCGAATTCAGCGCGGACGGGAGATTCATCGTCACCTCGCACGAGGATCGCATGCCGCGCCTGTGGAACGCGGCGACCGGCGCGCTAATCGCCAACCTCACGCCGCAGACCGACACGGTTTACGGGGTGCGTTTCAGCCCCGACAGCAAGTTGGTGGCGACCGCGAGTTTTGACGGCATCGTGAAAATCTGGGACGCGGCGACGGGCACGCTCCGTCACACCATCGGCGCGAAGAAAGACGAGCACTTTTTTGCCGTCTGGAATCCGAAGGACAACTCTTTCGTCACGAAGTCGGTCAAGAACAGGAAGTGGGAAGTCAACATCTGGGACGCGTTGACGGGGATGCTCGTCGCTAAACTCGACAACCAAGCAACGAAGGAAAAGTTTGAAGACGATCTGACTTTCGAGTACAGCCCCGACGGTAAAATTTTGCTCACCAAAGCCACCAACTACAGCACCGTGCTGTCGCCCATCCTCCCGAACAAAAAGCTGCGCGCCATCGCGCACCTGTGGGATGCGCGCACCGGCTCGCTCGTCAACTCTCTGCGCGACGACAAAGCGCGCGAGGGCGATGCCTACTACTACGACAAATTTTTCTGGAGTCCGGCGGGCGACTTTCTCATCACCGCCGGAGCCGTCGTGCGCCTGTGGAATCCGCGCGGCGAACTGTTGCAGGAATTGGATAACAAAGCGGTCGTCACGTCGAGCCTTAGCCCGGACGGGCGTTTCTTAGCCCTGACGGACGCGTTGACGCTGGGTAAGACTGTCAAAGGAGTGGCGGGACTCCTTATCGGGAAGAAGCCGACCGTGTTGTTATCAAAAACGCACCTCTGGCAAATTGAAGTCGCGGGGTCTGATTCGGTCTCCCGGCGCAACGAGTCTGCCGTTCCATAGTCGCCGGCCCGTGCCGGGCAAATAACAAACAAGGCGGGAAGTCGTAACATTTCGCATCGAGCCTGTTAAGGAGCTAACGATGGATAAAGTGATTCTCGTCGTGTTGTTAATCATAATCGGTCAGGGCGTCTCGATGGCGCAGGCCAGCGGCAATATCGGTTATTCGCAATCGGGCGGCAACGCGCGAGCCGAACAGAACGAACGCAACAAGCGTGTGCTGGCGAAGGAAGACGCGCCGCCGTCCGCCACCAGCATGTTCTTGGAAGCGAGCGTGCTCGTCAACGTGAAGGCCGACGAGCACGTCGCGGTGTTCGGCCTCGCGCAAGAGTGCGCGACCGTCGCCGAGTGCAATCAGAAGATGGACGCCACAGTCAACGCGTTCTCCGACGACTTGAAGCGTCTAGGGGTCGCGCCCGATGCGATCTTCGTTGACTTCGCGGCGCAGAATAAGATTTACGCTTTTCAGTTGGAGGGCAATCTGGCGAAGGAGAAGTTGGTCGGCTTCGAGTTGAAGAAAAACATCGCCGTGCATTATCGAGACAGGTCGCTACTCGATAAGTTGATCGTCACGGCGGCAGGGTCGAAAATCTTCGATTTGATCAAGGTGGACTACATCGTCCGCGACCCCGGCAGCATCCACAACCGGCTCGCGGAGGAAGCCGCGCGGATTATCAAGCAGAAGATGGCGCGGCATGAAAAGCTCCTCGGGATCAAACTCCAGCCCCCGGCGCAAGTCTTCGCAGAAAGATACAGCGCATACTTTCCCACGGAGATGTACGACTCATACACGGCCGCCGAGTCGGAGAATATCAGCCAGAGTTACGACGACGAAAAATACGTCGTGCAGCGTGCGCGCAAGAGCCGTACGTTCTTCTTCAACCCCTTAAATGCGGACGGCTTCGACGCGGTGATCAACCCGATAGTGATCGAGCCGGTCGTGCAGTTCACGCTCTATCTCAGAATCAAGTATGAGGTGGAGCAGGCCAACAAGTAGAGATTGGTTGAGACGCTTATGCGCGGCCTTCGCAACGGATCAATTTTGAAGCGACAACTGTTCGACGCGCTGCGGGTCGCAAGTGTCATCGTGTTGCTGGTCTCGTCGGTTGCGAGCAAAGGTCTCGGCGGGCAGGAGGAGCGGGCGCGGGCTTTGCGCGTGTTGTTCGTCGGCAACAGCCTGACTTATACGAACGATCTGCCCGCGATAGTTGAAGCGTTAGCGGAAGCGGCGGGGGCGGCGCGTCCGAGTTGCAAGGCGGTTGTGGCGGGCGGCTACAGCCTCGAAGATCATTGGAATCAGGGAACGGCGCGCAAAGTTATCGCGCAGGGCGGTTGGGACGTGGTGGTGCTGCAACAGGGGCCTTCGGCTTCGACGGAAGGCCGCGCGTCGCTGCTTGAGTACGCGCGCCGCTTCGCAGAGGAGATTCGACGCGCGGGCGCGCGGCCTGCGCTCTACATGGTCTGGCCTTCGACGCAGCGGAAGGGCGACTTCGACGGCGTGGTCGAGTCGTACAAGCAAGCCGCAGAGGAGACGAAAGGCTTGCTCTTTCCGGCGGGCGAAGCGTGGCGCGCGGCTTGGCGACGCAACCCCAAACTCGCGCTCTACTCCGCCGACGGATTGCACCCGACTCCGGCAGGCTCCTATCTGGCCGCACTCACCATCTACCAGCAACTCTACGCGCAGACGCCCAACGGGCTGCCCGCCAGCTTCAAATTGCGCAACGGGATGAAGATCGAGATACCGCCCGAAGAAGCACGTCTGTTGCAGGAAGCAGCCGCCGAAGCCAACAGGAAGTTTGCGCGTTGACGGCCTTCGTAGTAGGGCATAGTGCAAACACCTTTGCTGTTATAATCTTGAACATATGAAAATCAACCACACCAAACTGGCGTCGTTATTACTGGTCTTGGCCTTCGCAGCCTGCGGTGGCGGCGTCACGACGAAAGAAACTCGGAGTCCTGAAAGCGATGCGCTGTTGCGCGCGGCTCGCGCGGGTCATGCCGATACGGTGAAGACGACGCTCGCGGCTCCCGGCGCGGATGTTAACGTGAGAGATGAGAACGGCAGCACGCCTCTGATCGAAGCCGCACGCGGCGGGCATGATGATGTCGTGCAAGCTCTGCTCGTCGCGCGCGCCGACGTGAAGGTGAAAGACAACCGGGGCAAGACTGCGTTGATGTACGCATCCGAAGGCGGCCACAACGAAATCGTCAAACTGCTCAGGCAGGCCGGGGCAGCGGAATAAAGTTCTCTTCGACTTCAAGCGGACGCGCTAAACAGTCTGAGGCGGGAGCGACATCGTGAGACTTAAATCATCTCCCGTTGCCGCTCCCGCCTCTACCTTTTAGTTTTTCGACAGTCCGGCTAATTCCGCGATGCCGTCTGGCGCGCGTGTCGCGCGTTTTGGTCGTCGAGCCAGCGTTTGAGCGGGGCGAAGTAATCAATGATGGCCGTTGCGTCCATCTTGTCTTCGCCCGTCAGAGCCTTCAAAGCTTCCGGCCAAGGGCGGCTCTGCCCCATGGCGAGCATCTGCTTCAACTTCTCGCCCGCACGCTTGTTGCCGTAGATCGAGCAGCGATTGAGCGGCCCCGTGAAGCCCGCTTCGCGGCACAGGGCGCGGTGAAATTGAAACTGGAGGATGGCCGCGAGGAAGTAACGCGCGTAAGGCGTGTTCGCGGGGACGTGATATTTCGCGCCCGCGTCGAAGTCGGCTTCGCTGCGTGGCGCGGGCGGCGCGATGCCCTGATACTTCGTGCGCAACTCCCACCAAGCCTTGTTGTAATTCTCCGGGGTGACCTCGCCGGAAAACACTTTCCAACGCCACTGGTCAACGAGGTAGCCGAACGGCAGAAACGCCACCTTGTCGAGCGCGAGCCGGAGCAGGAGGCCGATGTCCGCGCTCTCGTCCGGCACTTTGCTGATCAAGTTGATCTGCTTCAAATATTCCGGCGTGACCGAGAGAGCCACCGCGTCGCCGATGGCTTCGTGGAAGCCGTCGTTTGCGCTGTTCTGGTAGAGCGTGGACTTCGGCGCGTAGGCCATCTGGTAATAGTTGTGGCCGAGTTCGTGGTGGACGGTGGCGAAATCTTCCGCGTTGATCTTGATGCACATCTTGAGGCGCACGTCCTGCTGCGAGTCCACGTCCCACGCGCTCGCGTGGCAGACGACTTCCCTGTCCGCGGGCTTGAGGAACAGCGAACGCTCCCAGAACGACTTCGGCAACGGTTCGAGTCCGAGCGACGTGAAGAAGCCTTCGCCGTAGCGCACCATCTGTTTAGCGTCGGTCTTTCGCTCGACGAGTATCTTCGTCAGATCGTAACCGGCGTCGCCCTTCTCAGGTTTGAGGAGCGGGTAGATGTTGCCCCAACTCTGGCTCCACATGTTGCCCAGGAGGTGCGCCGGGATCGGCTGGTCTTCCGGCACGAGTTGCTTGCCGTATTTTTCCGAGAGCTTCCAGCGCGTGTAGGTGTGGAGCGAATCGTAGAGCGGTTTGACTTGCAGCCAGAGCCGCTCCATCTCCGCCGCGAACTCGTCGGGCTTCATGTCGTAGTTGGAACGCCAGAGCGCGCCCAGGTCTGTAAAGCCCATCTCGCGCGCGCCCTTGTTGCCGAGGACGACGAAGCGCGCGTACTTCTGTTTGAAGGGCGGCGAGATGGCGTGCCAGCCGAGCCAGATGCGCTTCAACTCTTCCGGGTCGCGGCTGTCAGCGAGGATCGGTTCCATCTCCTGGAGCGTCAGGCATTTTCCGTTCTCGCCGTCGGGGCAATACTTCCCTTTGCCGTAATCGCTCGACAGAGAGGCGGTGATCTTCGTGAGTTCGTCGCGCTCCGCCGCGTTTGAAGGCGCAGGGATAGTCAGAGCGAGTTTCAACAACTTGAGTTTGCGCTCCGTGTCGTAAGGCAACTTCAAGCTGTCGAACTTCGTCGCCTGTTCGGCCAGTTGCGTGACGGCGGCGGTCAATTCGTTGTTCGCGTCGGCGGCCAGAGCCTCCGTGTCGTCCGTGATGAAGTTCTCCTGCACCCAACTCGCACGCGACACTTTGAGATTGAGTTCGGTGAGCCGCTGCTCGGCGTGGACGACAAACGCCTGCGCTTCTGCGACGGTCGGTTTACCCGGCGTCGTCTGCCGCGTTCCGGCCTTACGCTGCGCCAACGCGACACCGTTGCATAGAAAAATTAATGACAGCAGAACGGCGACGCCACGCGAACGCCGCGCCGCCCCGTAGGACAGTTTCATACACTACCTCCGAGTTGAGTAAAATCGGTTTGAGTTTCACTGTAAAATTTCAGGGGAGTTGCCGCCGCTATTTTAACTTCAAACGCAGCCCGCTGCCAGAGAAACTCACCATTCCCAAATCTCAAAACTGTCTTTTGACTTCGGACTTGAGACTTGTCTCAATCGCCAAAACGCTCCCGAAAATCTTTCGTCCGCCGGCGCAGGTGCAGCCAGTCTTCAAAGATTTCCGGCTGCCTGAGCCAGACGGTGAACCACTCTGCGATCTCTTCCTTCTCCGCGCGCTTGCGCTCGTTTACGGAAGGATTGCGCGCGATCATCTGCGCCCGCTGCTTGCCCTTCAACACCGTCTCCTGCACCCGCCGCAAGCCTTCCTTGTCCTTCTTGCGCCCGAACTGCCGGCGCAAATTATCCAGACGCTTGATCGAAGCGGCGGCCTCTTCAAAGGTCGAAAACTTCAAGACGTTGCGGAACATCGCCTCGTAAGGATCAACCCCGCGCCAACGGGCGTCCGCTTCCAACACCTCTGCGTGGCGCAACTCCGCGCCCTCGTCGGCCAGAAGACGCGCCACTATCGCCGGACTCTCCTCCGCGCCCTCCCCGAAACGCCCGCGCACCGCTTCGGCAATCGCCTCCAACTCCTGCGCGCCCACCGTCTCACAATCCAGATGCTCCCACACCTCGATCATCAACTCGTGTTTCGTACGCGCTTTCCATTCGCCTTTTACCATCGTGTTCCGCGTTTGTCAGGATTGCGTCCAAACTATAAATCGAGCGCACATAGATTACAGGAAAAAAAAGAGAACCGCCCGTTGGACTCGGCGTGCCAACGGGCGGTTCTTTTAATGCAAGAATTCGACTATGGCGCTTTGACGAGGAACACGTCCCACGCCCAACGCCCGGCCTGCGCGCCTTTGGCGTCGTCCACTTTTGCCCGGTACTTGAATTGATTCCCGTTGGCGTCCGTGCGCTTCGATTCCTTATAGCCCAGATGCAACACGCTCACGCCGAGTGACGGCAAACTGTGCAACTCGCTTGCCTCGCTCACGCCGTTGTGATTCGTATCCTGCCAGAGCCGCAGCGATGAAAAGATCGTATCTCTGGCATCAATCACCCCGTCTTGGTTGCCGCCATTACTTGTCCAATCATAGACGGCGAGCGCAAGGAAACCGTTTTTGCTCTCGCCCTCCGGCGGGGCGGGCTGCGGCGTGAAGTTGCCGAACAACTCCTGCCCGTTATCAACCGTGCCGTTGCCGTTTCTGTCGAGCGCGAGCCAAGCGTCGTCGGAGTTCGCAGCCGTCCATGATAATCGCTCCGGCGTGCCGTCCGAGGTGAGGTCGAAGGAGACGCCTGCGCTCGCCGCCGTGAGGTCGAAGCCGTTGCCTGCTACGTCAATGAGGATGGGCGAATGCAGGCTGCATCCGCAGACGGAGTCGTCCCAGTAGCCGCCGCTGTTTTGACAGTTGTATGCCTCCGTCGCGTCGCAGTTGCAACCGCCACCTCCGCCGGGAGCGATTGACTGTAACGACCCGGCAGAGAAACTATTTGTTCCGAGTTCTGTCGCTGCTGCGCCATTGCAACCGCCGGAACAGCACATGCCGTTGTTCGGGTAAGTGCCGGGCGGACAGCTCCCGTTCCAACCCGGTGTGGTGCAGCCGCCGCCATCCCCGCCACCGCCGGCAGTGACGGGCACGCAGCAATTGTTGCCGTTGTTGTAATAACCGCTCGGGCAACCGTAGTCGCCATACGCAGGCTTATTCACCGGCAGTTGGCCTTCTCCGCACGTTTGGCAAATCCAGCTTTGTGCACAATCAGGCCCGAAGCGATAGCAGGTGGGGTTCGGCTGCGTGCTGTCGGGCGGCGTCGGGCACGGCGTCGGCGTAGATGTTGGCGTCGGGGTCGGGGTGGGCGTCGGTGTTGGAATCGTCCCTCCACAGTTTGAAATATCCTCTTGGTACCGACAATATTGCCTGCCGTTGTACTGCGTGTCACATGTCCTAGTGACGGTACGAGTGAGCTTGCACAAGCCAAAAGGATGCCCACAGGAAGTCGGGACGAAAGCGAAGAATTGCTCGGGGTCGTCGCAGGGACAGGTTGCAAAGTCCGGCGTGCCATAAAAACAGTTGAAGGCATTCTGGCAGCCGCATAAATCTGGAAGGGGTGAGGGGGAACCCGAGGTTAAGACCTTCTCCGTTCCAGAAAAGTTTGTTAGAGAAAAATTAACCCGCATGAACTGTGCGGGCTTGAGGGAGTAGGATGGTTGGATGAACTTATTACAGGAGTTCGTTCCTTGGTTTATGGCAATAGGTGGGCTGGCATCAGGCGCTTGATTAGCTTTAAGCAGGTCGAATGATCGTTTTCTGGCCGGGTCAGGCACCTGACTCCCATCCGCCCCTTGCAGCCCTGTGCCGTCGCCGAAGTTAATGAGCTGCATGTCGAACTCGATTTTTTTAGGGTCTTTTCTCTTCTCTTCGTCTCTCGATCCCTCATATCCCCTGAGCTGATTCTCGGAAACCGTCAAGATAACGCTCTCGCCCGGCAGAATCGGCACGTCTTCGGGTTGGATCGCGGTACTTAAACGCACTAAATCTTTCCTCCCGTAGTGTATCTGGAGAGCATACGGGT
>DASYMM010000637.1:0-3812 GCA_036009085.1 Pyrinomonadaceae bacterium
ACTTCGTCGCCTTCGCCGTTCTCGGCACACGCGTCGCTAAGACCATCGGCGGCGATCTCGTCAGGATCGAACTGATCGAATCAGACCTGCGCCTCCACGTGCTCCTCGCCGCACTGCTCGGCGCGGTCATCTGGAATTTGATCACGTGGTATCTCGCCCTCCCCACGTCGAGTTCGCACGCGCTCGTCGGTGGCTACGCGGGCGCGGCGATAGCCGCTTACGGCGGTTTCGAGGGGCTGTTGAAACCGGAGGGTTGGATCAAAACGCTCATCTTCATCATCGCCTCGCCGCTCCTCGGTCTGGCGTTCGGCTTCATCCTGATGGTCGCCGTCTACTGGATTTTCCGTCGCTCGACGCCCTCGCGCGTGGACAAACTTTTCCGGCGCGGCCAACTCCTCTCCGCCGCCGCCTACTCGCTCGGACACGGCGGCAACGACGCGCAAAAGACGATGGGCATCATCACCGCCGTGCTCGTCGCGGGCAACTTGATGGAAGCGGGCGCGAATGGTTCGCTCCCCGAAATCCCGCTGTGGGTCGTCTTGACGGCGCACGCGGCGATCTCCGCCGGGACGCTTTCGGGCGGCTGGCGCATCGTCCACACGATGGGATCGAAGATCACGAAACTCAAACCCGTGGGCGGCTTCTGCGCCGAAACCGCCGGAGCCGTAACGCTCTTCGGCGCGACGCTCGCAGGCATTCCCGTCTCCACCACGCACACGATCACGGGCGCGATTGTCGGCGTCGGCGCAACGCGTCGCCTCTCCGCAGTCAAGTGGGGCGTGGCGGGTCGCATCGTGTGGGCTTGGGTTCTCACCATCCCCATCGCGGCGATCATCGCCGGACTCTCGTTTCTCGTCATTCGCCTGATTCACCGTCTCACCTGATTCGTCGCGCCCCGCCCGTTAACATAGATTTAAACTCGTGTTCAGGTGCGTGTAACAGCCGCCCGGTATCCTCGGAGTCTTATTTTAAGGACTAAACATTCCGAGGAGACTGACGATGTTCCCCACACCAAAGACGACGCGCCGCCGCCGCAGTAGCAGCAGTGTCGCGTTCGCGGCCTTACTTGCCTTCGTGCTGGCCTTTGCCGCCGCATGCAGCGGCGAACGCGCCGACAGCACCACGCCGCCGGGCGCGGACGCAAGCGGCGACACCGTTCGCTTGCAGGGCGCGGGCGCAACTTTCCCGATGCCTATTTACCAGAAGTGGCTGAGCGAGTACGGCAAAGTTAATCCGAAGGCGAAGATTGATTATCAATCCATCGGTTCGGGCGGCGGCATCCAGCAGATTCAATCGCAGACCGTTGACTTCGGCGCGTCCGACGCGCCCATGAGCGACGACGATTTGAAGAAAGCTCCGGGCGAACTGCTCCACATCCCGACCGTGCTCGGCGCGGTCGTCGTCACCTACAACTTGCAGGGCGTCACACAACCTTTGCGCTTCTCGCCCGACGTGGTGGCAGACATCTTCCTCGGCAAGATCAAGAAATGGGACGACGCGCGCATCAAGGCCGACAATCCGGGCGTCAGTCTCCCCGCCAACGACATCGCCGTCGTCCATCGTTCCGATGGCAGCGGCACGACCGCCGTGTTCACCGATTATCTGTCGAAGGTCAGCCCCGAATGGAAGACGAAACCGGGCGCGGGCAAATCAATTGACTGGCCTACGGGGCAGGGCGGCAAAGGCAACGAAGGCGTCTCCGGCCAGATCAAGCAGCAACCGAACACCGTCGGCTACGTCGAACTCGCCTACGCCGTGCAGACAAAACTCCCGGTTGCCTTGCTCAAGAACAAGGCTGGCAACTTCGTCGAACCGTCGCTCGACGCCGTCACCGCCGCTGCCGCCGAATCGCTCCCGACGACGCCCGAAGACTTGCGCGTCTCGATCACAGACGCGGCGGGCGCAACCGCCTACCCGATTTCGAGCTACACATACATCCTCGTCTATCGAGAGCAGAAGGACGCGGCCAAAGGCAAAGCCCTCGTCGATTTCCTCTGGTGGGCGCTCCACGACGGCGAAAGCTTCGCCAAAAATTTGCAATACGCCCCGCTCCCCACACAGATCGTCGAGAAGGCTTCCGCCAAACTCAACTCGATCACTTCCGGCGGCAAGACGTTACGCGGAGCGTAACGAGTTTCAGGTTTCAAGTTTCAGGTTTCAGGTCAGAAGGTTCTCCAGTTTCAAACCTGAAACCTGAAACTTGAAACCTGAAACCAAAACCCGCCATCTGAAATTTATGCGAAACTCTCAGCCGATGCTGCCGACGCCCGCCACCGCCTACGGCGCGCGCGTTCGCGTGTGGAACTGGCGACGCGCGCTGTCGCCGACGGGCAACACGGGCGATGCGGTGTTTCGCGCGCTGCTGTTCATGTGCGCGCTCGTGGTGCTGCTGCTCGTCGCGGCCATGATCGCGGCGATGATCGCCAACTCGCGCCTGTCGCTCGGAGAGTTCGGCTTCGGATTTCTCACAGGCAGCGAGTGGAATCCCGTCGCGGGGCGTTTCGGCGCGCTGCCTTTTATCTACGGCACAATCGTCTCGTCGCTGCTCGCGCTTTTGATCAGCGTGCCGCTCTCGCTCGGCGTCGCAGTCTTCCTCGTCGAGCAAGCGCCGCGCCCGCTCGCGCGCCCGCTCACGTTTCTCGTCGAACTGCTGGCCGCGATTCCTTCGGTCGTCTACGGGCTGTGGGGCATCTTCGTGCTCGCGCCCGTGCTCAGGCAGTATGTCGAGCCGCCGCTGCAAAAGTGGCTCGGCTGGACGCCGTTTTTTCAAGGGCCGATCACCGGGATCGGGCTGCTCACGGGCGGCATCATTCTCTCCATCATGATCACGCCGATCATCTCCGCGGTGGTGCGCGACGTGCTCGCCGCCGTCCCTGTGACGCAGCGCGAGGCCGCGCTCGCGCTCGGCGCGACGAAGTGGGAGACGACGCGCGTGGTCTTAGCCAACGGCGGCGCCGGCATCGCGGGCGCGATCATTCTCGGCCTGGGGCGCGCCATCGGCGAAACGATGGCCGTCACGATGGTCATAGGCAACCGCGCGCAGGTGAGCGCGTCGCTGTTTGAACCGTCGTACACCATCGCCTCCGTCATCGCCAACGAGTTCACGGAAGCGACCGAAGCGATCTACCTGAGCGCGCTCGTCGAACTCGGGTTGATCCTCTTCTTCGTCACCCTCATCATCAACGGCCTCGCGCGCCTTCTCGTCTGGAGCGTCACGCGCGGCACAAGCGGCACGGCGCGAGCATGAAATAGGTTTCAAGTTGCGGGTTTCAGGTTTCAAGTTCAAGAACGAAGAGCCTGCTAACCTGAAACTTGAAACCTGAAACTTGAAACTTAGAGCTTATGCGAACGATGTATGCCAGACGCTATGCGACGAACGCCGTGATGACGACGTTGACGGCGGCGTGCGCCTTCTTCGCCGTCGCCGTGCTCGCAGCTATCCTCGGCTACATCGCCTATCGCGGCATCGGTGCGATCAGCTTTCGATTTCTGGTCGAAACTCCTAAGCCTGTGGGCGAGGGCGGCGGCATCGGCAACGCCATTCTCGGTTCCCTGATTCTGCTCACGATGGCCTCGGTCGTCGGCATGCCCTTCGGCATCGCGACGGGAATTTACCTCGCCGAGTACGGCGCGGGACGCTTCGCCGCGCTCGTGCGTTTCCTGACGGACACGTTGACGGGCATCCCCTCGATCCTCGTCGGCGTCTTCGTCTACACGATCATCGTTCTGCCGATGAAGCAATTTTCGGCGATGGCGGGCGGCGTCGCGCTCGCGGTGATCATGATCCCAATCGTCGCGCGCACGACCGAAGA
>DASYMM010000638.1:0-8002 GCA_036009085.1 Pyrinomonadaceae bacterium
CTGCGAGACAGTTACAGGCGACAGAGAGAACTGCGCCTCAAGTACGCCTTCGGCGTCGTCTGCCTTGTAATTATCGGGGTAGTAATAATCCTGTCAATTCCATCGAAGAAACCACCCGAGGAGCAGGTGCCGACGCCGACGCCGTCGGCCTCCGTCACGCCGTCGGCGACCGCGACGCCGTCGCCGACCGCTTCGCCGACCCCGCTCCAAATGGTCTTAATCGAGGGGGGAGAATTTCAGATGGGAAGGGACATGAAGGACGGCGGTGATCCTTACGAGAGTCCTTCGCACCCCGTCACGCTCAACGCGTTCTACATAGATGTTTACGAAGTGACGCGCGAGGAATACCAGAAATGCATTGACGACGGTAAATGTGAGAAGCCATCCGAGTGGAACGGAGGCACTTATCC
The DNA here is from genome assembly GCA_036009085.1 of Pyrinomonadaceae bacterium. Taxonomy (GTDB): domain Bacteria; phylum Acidobacteriota; class Blastocatellia; order Pyrinomonadales; family Pyrinomonadaceae; genus JAIVJZ01. The sequence goes on from DASYMM010000638.1 coordinate 411, forward strand.
GGCTGACACGGGGCGTCTGCCCGTGACGGGTGTGACGTGGGAGGACGCCAATCGTTATGCCTTGTGGGCTGGCAAGCGTCTGCCCACCGAAGAGGAATGGGAGTTTGCCGCGCGCGGGGCGGAAGGGCGACTGTACCCGTGGGGTAATAACTGGAAGCCGGGGCAAGCCAACATCGGGAGCGACGGGTTGGCCGAGGTCGGGAGCTTTAAAGGGACGTTGCCGGTGAAGTTGTTTGACATGATCGGCAACGCGCAGGAATGGACTTCGAGCGGGTTCAGAAAGTATCCCGACAAAAAGACGTATCTGCTGACGGGTTTCCCGCCCGAGCAGCTGAGAGTAATTCGCGGCGGAAGTTATAAGGACAGCCCCGGCAAGGTAACGGCCACCTACCGCGACGCGCTCAGGATGAGCGGCGAAGCGAGTTATGCGCAGACGGGCTTCAGGTGCGTGCGCAACGCCCCCCCCCCGCCAGTGAATTGACGGGGCGCGTAAGCCGTTAAGGCGCGAGGTGCGGTCGAGGAATCGTACATGGACGGAATATTTAACAACACGTGGTTCGTCGGAATCGTCGGCGGGATGGTCAGCAGCTTTGCCGTCTTCTTCATCACCAACCTCATCATATCGAGGCGCGAGCGCAAAGAGATTCGCCAGCACATTCAGATCGCAAACAGCGAGATAATTTATTCCATGCGCCACCTGACGGCCGAAAAAGTGTTGCCGGAGGCCGGACTGCTCGACTCGATCCTGAGTTCGACCGCCAGAAAACACGGCCTCAACAAAGAAGACCTGTACAGCGTTGATTGCCTCGCAGACGACATCATCAACGAAATTATGAGTAACCCCTTTCTGTCGTCTCAGCAGAAAGTCGAATACGGCGAGTTTGTTTTGTGCATCAAGAGCGCGGAACCCACCAATGCGTTGGCCGCATACCGGCAGACACAGAGCAGTGCGGTGACGGGTTTCTTTAAGGACAAAGGACGCCGGGACATCAGCTTTATTCTCGGGGCGATTACTTTCAGTTACGTCTTGCTGGGTGTCGTCAGTTCAAACCTCGGCACGGGGTCTGTCACCTTAAACAAAGAGATGATTAACAACACTCTCTGGGTGATCGCCGGGGCGATACTCATTCCGACGTTGTTCATTTGGGTGTGGGATTTTTACCGGGACGGTCAGGCGTTAAAGAGAGTGGAACTGGAAGCAAATGCCGAACTCGGATTGGGGACGGCCTCGGATCAAGAGATGGATCAGACGGAAAGCTGAGGTAAGAGCAGTTATGCACAGAGTTATCCCAGACATGTTCAAAGCACCCGCCGCACGCAAACTAATCGCGTCCATCGGCCTCGTCTTATGCATTCTTTTCTCCGGCGGCGATTTCGTTCATAACGCCTTCGGGCAGCCCGGCGTCCGCGCCCGGATTAAGGTGGCAACTCGCCCGCGCGCTGTGGCGCGCAGACGCCCCAAAAGAACCGGCGTCAAAGAAGTCCGGGTGTCCACGGTCAGTTTGTGGGTCATCTCAATTCCGCCCAACAGCAAAGTCTACGTTGACGGAACGTATCGCGGCGACACCGACGTTAACGGCGAACTGGAAGTCATTTTGCCACCCGGCAATTATGTCGTGCGGGTGAGCCGCGACGGTTATCACACGCGGGACGGCGAGGTCGAGGTGCCGAGAACGACGGAGGAATTGGAGGTGGAGTTTTCGCTTCCAGAAGTTCTGGTAACTCTGTCCATCCAGACGGAGCCGCCGGAGGCGGAAGTTTATCTGGACGATACGTTCAGGGGAAGGAGTAATGCGAGCGGTCTCTTGCTGATCGAGCGGGTCAGCCCCAATCAACCTCACACGTTGCGCGCGGTGACAGAAGGCTATCAACCACGCTCTATGGCCGTGGCTTCCTACAGCGGCCAGACGGTCATCAAACTGTTGCCTGCACACATCCGGCTCAAGGTCACAACCAACCCGCCGGAAGCGGAAGTTTATCTCGACGACATGTACAAAGGAGCGAGCACGAGCGACGGCCTGTTGTTTATCGAAAAGGTAGATCAGAACCAGCCACACACCCTGCGCGCTAAAAAGGAGGGCTTTCCCGCGCGTGTTGTGCAGGTTCCACCCAACACCCCCGAAGTGTCTATCCAACTCTTACCCGACCCCGTGCTCGTCCTCCTGAAAAGTCTCAAACAGCACGCGGCGCGGGGTCAGTTAAGCGACGCGTTCGGCGAATACGCGCGGCTCGTTTCGGGTTCGCCCGATCAACCGGAACTGCCCCGCCTCTTGGAAACCATGTTGCAGAGCCTGCAATCGCGCTCCCTGAACTTGTTGAAGACGGTCGGCCCTTACGGCCTTGCCGTCGAGCTAAAGGAGGCGGAGGAATTGAAGAGTCTGTATGAACAAGCACGGAGATGGAGACCGGAAGACGAAACGATTGACGAGTTCGCCAGATATTGGGGGTTGAAATACGTGCAGACGAGAGCCGACCATTCGGCTTCCGTCCTCGAACGCGAGGGCTTGCGTGCGCAGGCGCGTTCCGTCTTGTCGGAATTCAGCGGGCACGATTTACGCAACATGCATCTGCTGCTCGACCTCGGTTGGGCTTGGTGGAAACTTGACGATAAAACCGCCGCCCAAAGATATTTCAATAAAGCGCAGGAACTAAGGCCAGACTGGGCTTACATTCATTTCGCCCTCGGCGCTCTCGCCTTGAATGCGGCGGAACGTGAGTTGGTCAAATCGGCTAAAACGTTCAAATACGGTCAGGCGATAGACAGCTTCACGAAGGCCATCGAGGTGAAGCAAAATTTCTCACAAGCTTACGCCTTGCGAAGCATCGCCTATGGAACCCTAAACCGGCATGAAGAAGCCGTCGCGAGCGGTCTGCAAGCCATAACGCTCGCCCCTCAAAGCGCGCATGCTCATTTTGCGCTCGGTTTTGCCTATTTCCAGAAGGGCAAGTCTGGCTACAGAGACGCGCTGAATGAATACACCCGTGCTCTGAGTTTAGGAGAAAGTGAGTTGGACGAGGCGGCCAAGACCACCATCCAGCAGAGGCTCGTCATCATTAATAAAGCCTTGAAATGATTCTCCTCTAACGCAATCAACTCAGGTCGGCGCGATTGAAAATCAGCCTCACCTCGCACGATAAAGAAACCTTCCCGCGAGCGGTGCAAGTGTCAGGAGGAACCATGCGTAAACTCACAGTTGTTTTCTTCGTCGCCCTGCTTTTCAGCCCGATCCTAATATCCGGCTGTGACACACGTAAGGATGAAAGAGAGGCTCTGCTTAAACAAATAACTCCTCTCGAAGCAGACCTCACGCGTTTGAATGAGCAGCGTGCGAGCGCGTTAAGAGCCATAGAGACTCTTAACTCGGAAACCAAACAAGACAGCGCCAATTTGCAGCAACATACACAGCGTCATACAAAGCTCCAAGACGAGTTGAGCACCTACTTGCTCGATCATAAGCTGGCGACGGTGTCCATACTTGTGGCCGGCGGCGGCGCGGCGACGTTCATCAACGACAATATAGATGAAGATACGAAAAGCGTTCTTCGCGTAGTTGGAGTGTTAGGAGTTTTGTATTGCGTCAATAATGCCGAAGAGTGCGCCGACGTGACTACGCATGTGATGTACTTCGGCTCTCAGATTAAATCCGAGGAGGACAACATAACGAGCCTCACGTCCACGCTGGCGAAGAAGAAGGCAACGCTACAAGAGCATGAAAAGGTATATGCCTTGTTGGGGCAGACCATTCCCAAGAAGGCGGCCGAGCGGGACGCGCTTAAGCAGAAGCATGATTCCTTAGTGTGTAGTTTCTGTTTATAGTCGTCTTAAAAAATGACCGCTTATCACGTCCAAACCGATCACGTCGCTCGTCCGGTAATTCGGGTAATATTGCAGGAATCACTTAGGCATAAGAGTACCGACGAAAGGCGAAGACGAACGGCGAACTCCGTCGTCAATCACAGGAGGCTACATGCGTCGATGCTCATGTAGCCTCCTGTTATTTTCTTCATCCCCTTCAGGGCTGCGTTGATCTTCGTGACGAACACGTCATTGAAATCGTTTCCCGGTATTCGGGAGTTGACCGTGGGAAAGTCGGAGGATTCCGTCAACCCGGCGACGTAGGCGTTGCCGAAAGCGTCCACGGCGGTTGCGGTGCCTTCCTCGCGGCGACTGCCGCCCAGATAACTGGCGTAGCTGAGCACAGGAGCAATCACCAAGGATTAAAGCGCGAACCAACGGGTGGTTCGCGCTGATGTTCAGAGGGCTTGGCTGAGGTCTTTTAAGGAAGCGCCTCGATGATCACTAGGAAGCGGAAATAGCCCTCCTGTTGTATGCCGAGAAGGAAGCGCACGTTGAGCGATTCGCCGGGTGCGAGCGGGGTTAAGGGCGTAACCGTGTCGGCTGAGAGCGTCGCGTTAAAGCCGCCGGAGGCAGCGGCCGGCGGGATGGGCGGCGTCTCAAGCGTCGTGCCCCGAACACTCGTCACGCCGCTGCACGTGACCGGCACGGTCAAGTCGGTCGAGGTGCGCGCGCGCAGGTCTGCGATGCCGCTCCCGATGACCACCGGGTAGGTCGTCATGTCCACGATGCGAAACCGCAGCCGCGTGACAGGCCCGCTGCTGGCATTGATGAACCTGCGGCGAATGTCGAGGGTGCCGAAACTTGAGGCATTCGACGGGTCGGAAGTCACGGTGCGGACGCGGTTCGGCGGGACATGAGGGGGGAGGCACGGGTCAATCGCCGAGGTCTTAATATTGCCCGTGACGATGGGGCTTGACTTGTTCTCCGGTCCCGGCGAGCCGAGCCGCTGGTTGTTGACGGGCGTGGCCGCGCCGTTGGTCTCCACGTAGATAAAATCATTGACGTTGTGATCGGTGTCCTGCGGGATGCCGGAGGGCGACGCGGGCGTAGTCGCGACGGTCGTAGTATCTGTGCAGTTGTGGTTGACGAAGCCCGGCACCGAACCTGTGCAACCGCCGGGCAGACGCCGCACCCAACTGTATTGCAGCGGGTTGGCGGCGATGTCGGGGTAGCCCGTGCCTTCCCTGTAGGGCGCGCTGACGGGTGCGGTTTCCGACGCCGCGCCGACCGCATCCAGACGGTCGGCGGTGGAAGTGTAAGGGGCGTGCGCGGTGCGGAAGATGGCGATGCCCCGGTTGTCGGGGATTTCCGCCACGTTGTAAGACCCGTCGGGCGTGGCGGCGGGCGGGTTCCCGCCGACGTTGCCCGCCGGGTAGAGGCCGAGGCTGTAGCCTGTGGAGTTTGCGATCAAGTAGTGGCCGCGCGCAGGGATCGTCGTGCCCGCCGGGATAACGAACTTCGGCGTGGCCGGGTCGTCGGCGGAGACGAGCGCCCAACCGTCGCCGGTGCCCGTCGGGTGCGCGTCGGCGACTGTGACGACCGAATTGGTGCGGTTATGAAGTTCGACAAACTCGTCGTTTGCGCCGTTGGGGCCGCGCAGGCGAAACTCGCTGATGACGACTTCGCCGGGTTGCGCCACGCATTGTCTTAACAAGACCGACACGCTAGCTGAATTAAGGTTGGTAGCGGCGAGGTCTTGCAGGCCGTCGCCGTCGAAATCGCCCACGGCCAGAAAACGAGGGTTAATGCCAGCGGCGAAGTTGGCGGGGGGATCGAAGACGCCTGCGCCGTTGCCCAACAAGATCGAGATGTTGTTCGAGTTGAGGTTAGCGACGGCGAGGTCTTGTTTGCCGTCGCCGTTGAAATCGCCGACCGCCACTTCAAGAGGCGCACTTCCGACGGGGTAGCTGACGGCGGGATTAAAGTCGCCATCGCCTTTGCCTCGCAAGACCCACACGGTGCCTGAACTCACCGCAAAGTTGGCTGTGGCGAGGTCTTGAATGCCATCGCCGTCGAAGTCGCCCACCACCACTGATTCAGGATTGGCTCCCACTCCGAAGTTGGCGGGGGTGCCGAAGTTGCCCGCCCCGTCGCCTAGCAAGACCGACACGTTGTTCGAGTTAAGGTTAGCGACGGCGAGGTCTTCTATCCCGTTGTTGTTGAAGTCGCCAACCGCCACAAAGATAGGAAGGTCTCCGGCATCGAAGCTGGCATGGAGGTTAAAGCCGCCCATGCCGTCGCCTATCAAGATCGATACGTTGTCTGAGTTAAGATTAGTGTGGACGACGACAAGGTCTTGCTTGCCGTCGTTGTTAAAGTCACCCACCGCCACCGCGAAAGTGGGATGCCCTGCTCCGAAACTGGCGTTGGAGCCGAAACCGCCCGCGCCGTTGCCCAACAGAACCGAGACGTTGTTTGAGAATTGGCTGGCGACGGCGAGGTCTTCTTTGCCGTCGCCGTTGAAATCACCGACGGCCACTGAGCGAGGAGCATTTCCGACGGCGTAGTTGTCGTTGAGGTTAAAGCCGCCCGCGCCGTTGCCTATCAGGATCGACACGTTGTTCGAGGCACCGTTGGCAACTGCGAGGTCTTGTTTGCCGTCGCGGTCGAAATCGCCCACGGCGACCGAGCCGGGTTCCATTCCGACGCCGGCAGGCAGCGGCGCGGCGAAGCTGACCGGGGTGCATGTTACCGGCGTCGTCACCGTCAACGTGAACGTACTCGTCGTGAGCGCGCCGCCCGCGTCGAAGGACTTGACAGTTATCGCGTAGGTTCCCGCCGGGTGCGCGTCCGTCACGCGCACCATGCCCGTCGCCGGCTCGCCTTCCAACTTACCTTTGAAATCGGTCGGGGCGGCGACGTTGAGGCGCATCGCGTCGGCTGGCGCGGCTGAGGGTGTGACGGTGAGGTTCCCGCTAAGCTGTACCGTCGCGGCAGGGTAGGTCGCAGCAAGTTTAAACTTGCCGCCGGGGAATTTACGCGAGGCGGGGGTTGCGGGGCGTGCGCCCCGATTCGTCCGGGTCTTGTCGGTCTGCGCCGGAGCGACGCGGGAAACGGAGAGTAAAAGGAGAAGGCAAAGGAGAGGTCTTGGTGAGATGGGCATGAGGGAACTCCTGTTGGCGGCGGTGATGCCGTGACTGCGTGGAGGAGCGCGAGGGTGTAAAGTGCGGCTGAGCCAGAGAGGCTAGTGAGAACAGGCCCGAGAGTTCAGCCTGCGAAATCGTCTGATGAGGCGCAATGATGAGCCTATCTTTATCTAATTGTCAATAGTTCTATCCCCTGAAAAAGGCAAGGTTGCATCCCTTCCAAACTAGCAAGAGCCGCTGCCGCCACATCAAAAATATTGTTGAGGTCTCAACCTTGTGATATAAGGCGTCATCGAGTCATTAAGTCGCGCTCACATTCAGATTTGAAGTCTTGATGATTGATATTCTTACATCCTCACGAACCTAGAGGACATTTGTAGCTCAAGCGTTGACTGCGCCGGCTTTCAGCGAGCGATGCGGGTCACCCGCATACATCGTCTGCGCGCGAGTCGGCGCCGTGATGAAGTGCAGCCCGCAGCCTTACCCCGGTGTGCGACTCACCACGCCGGTTGGAGATATGATCTTGAAAAAACTACTCGTCGCGGTTTTGCTGTCCGTCGGTTGCGCTTGTTCTGCTGCGCAGACAGACGACGTTTCTGCCATCCTGAAACGGGGCGTCGCTGACGTGGAAAAAGGCGACTACGACC
>DASYMM010000639.1:0-6181 GCA_036009085.1 Pyrinomonadaceae bacterium
GTGAAGTCAACGAGGAGTGGGAGATCAAGACCTACGAGTTCAACCCGCAGTTCAAGGCCGACAAGTTTCAGAAAAAATAGCGCCGTCTAAAAAGGGAGATTCTCGCGATGCGTGGCTATCGTCTTTTCGTCCGCATGCTGAGCCTGTGGCTCGTCTTTTCGTTCATGTTCGTTACGGTTCCGGCGCAGGAGAGCAGAGGCGCGGCGGAGGCGAGCCTGAAGGTTTCGGTGGTCGATCAAAACGGCGCGTCTGTCGCCGCTGCACGCGTGCGCGTCGAGACGGGCGCGGGCGCGGAGCAGACGCTCAAAACAGACGAGCGGGGCGGAGTCGTCTTTCAACGGTTGCCCGCCGGGAAAATTCTGCTCGAAGTTTCCGCCGCAGGGTTTGAGACGCGCCGGCTCGAAGGCTTCGCGCTGCACGCGGGCGGCAACCAGACGCAGGTACGGTTGGAGGTGGCGAGCGTGAAGGAAGAGGTCGTCGTGGGGCAGGACGAGCAGGAGCGCACGACCGACCCGCGCGGCGATGCTTTCTCAAACGTCCTGACGGCAGACCAGATCGCGGCGTTGCCCGACGACCCGGAAGAGTTTGAGAACGCGCTCAACGCGCTGGCCGGACCCGGCGCGACCATTCGCGTCAACGGCTTTCGCGGCGGCAAGCTCCCGCCCAAATCGCAAATCCGCGAGATACGTTTTCGCCGCAACGCCTTCGCCGCCGAGAACCACGAACGCGGCTTCATCGCCGTAGATATCTTCACCAAACCCGGCATCAACGACTGGCACGGCTCGCTCGGTTTCGGCTTTCGCGACGAAGCCCTGAGCGCGCGTCCGGCCTTCGCCTCGCGGCGCGGTCCCGAACAACTGCGCCGCTTCAATTTCACACTCGACGGCCCGCTCTGGCGCAACCACACTTCCCTCTTCCTGAACGCCGACAGCACCGGGAGCTACGACTCGAAAACGATTGTCGCCGCGCTGCCCGGCGGCTTCTTCGACGATCTCATCCTGCGGCCTTCGCGTCGTCTCAACGTCGCGGCGCGCGTCGAACACGCGCTTGACAAGACACACTCGCTGCGTCTCGAATACCAGCGCAACGCAGGGCGACAGGACAACCTCGGCGTCGGCGATTTCGATCTGGCCGAACGCGCTTACACGCTCGATCAATCCGAACAAATTTTCCGCGTCTCCGAATCCGGCATCCTCGCCAAAAAGTTCCTCAACGAGTTTCGCTTTCAAGCGCGCTGGCGCACACGCGAGACGCTGCCCCTCTCCGACGCGCCCACGCTGCTCGTCCTCAACGCCTTCACACGCGGCGGCGCGCAAACCGCCGGACGACACCAAACGCGCGATTTTGAATTGGCCGACAATTTCGATTTCTCCCTCGGTCAACACTCGATGCGCGCGGGCGTGCTCTTTGAAGGCGGAACTTACGACAGCACGGAGACCTCCAACCCGAACGGCACTTTCACCTTCGCCAACCTCGAAGCCTTCCGCACCGGCCGCCCGACGACTTACACCGAGCGCACGGGCGACGCTGCGCTCAACTTCTCGCAGTATCAATTCGCATGGTACTGGCAGGACGACTACCGCGTGCGCAAGAACCTGCTCCTGAGCTACGGCGTGCGCCACGAACTGCAAACGAATCTTTCCGATCAAAGCAACTTCGCGCCGCGCGTCGGCGTGGCGTGGACGCCGAACAAATCCGGCACCGTCACCATTCGCGCCGGGGCAGGCATCTTCTACGATTGGTTCGAGGCCGGAACCTACGAACAGGCGCTCAGGGTTGACGGGCGCAGGCAGCGTGATCTCGTCGTGCAAAATCCCGGCTACCCCGATCCGCTCAGCACGGGCACGCCCATCGTCCTTCCGCCCGGTCGCATACAGGTTGACCCGCTGCTCGAACAGCCTTCGATTCTACAAGGCTCGTTCGCCGTCGAGTCGCGCCTCTTCAAACGCTTCCGCCTGAACACCGATTACCAGTTCCAGCGCGGCCTGCACCTGCTGCGCGCGCGCAACCTGAACGCTCCCGTGCCGGGCACGGGTCGCCCCGACCCGACCGCCGGAAACATCACGCAGATTGAATCTTCGGCAACTTCAAACGCGCACCGTTTGTCGGTTCACTTCATGCCCGTCATGTTCACCAGCAACCTTTTCTGGTCAACCTTCTACGTCTATTCGCGCAACATCAGCGACACGGGCGGCGCGCTCAGCCTGCCCGCCGACAACTTCAACTTGCGCGGCGAGCGCGGTCCCGCCCCGAACGACATGCGCCACTTCTTCTCCGCGATGGTCAACCGCAAACTCTTTAAAGGCTTCTCGCTCGGCGCGACCTTCAACGCCAACTCCGCGCTGCCTTACAACATCACGACCGGCTTCGACGATAACGACGACACCGTGAGCAACGACCGCCCGGCGGGCTTGGGGCGCAACAGTGCACGCGGCAAGGGGCGTTGGGATGTGAGCACGCGTCTGGGTTGGAGTTTCGGGTTTGGCGGCGTGCGCGAACAGTCGGCCTCGGCGGGGCCGGTCGTGATTCGGATGGGCGGCGGCGAGGGCGGCGTGCCGTCTCTGCCGGGCGCATCGAACCAGAGGTTTCGCATGGAGTTTTACGCGCAAGCCTTCAACCTGTTCAACCACACCAACCTCAGCAGCTTTACGGGCGTGCAAACCTCGCCTTTCTACGGTCTACCGACCGCCGCCTTACCCGGCAGGCGCATGGAGTTCGGGACGAGATTCAACTTCTGAAGGCTTTTATGTGGCCGTTGAGTGGCCGTTGAAAGGACGGTAGCTTTAACGTTCTCCGCACCACTCAGTCTGCGCGCAGATTGCGGAAGGTGATCGAATAGCGCAACGCCTCCACCGGCGGGATACTGTGCTCCCACTCCGTCCGCGCCTGCCCGCTCAGGAAGTAGGCCGAGCGCGGCGCGGCCGACACGTTCACCCGCTCCCACTTCTTCTCCCCGACCTTCCGCCTCAAGCGCAGCACGCACGGCGCGAGCAGCGAGATACCAACCACCTGCCCGAAGACGGCCTTATCACGATGCCACCCGATCCCCGCGCCGGGGCTGTACTCTGTCACCATCACATGTTGAAACTCCTCCGCTTCCATTCCGGCGAACGTGGCGGCGGCATCTCGGAGCGCGAGGAGATATTCGGGAATGCTGTCCGCTTTACGGAGGTGACGTGCGGAGAAATCGTATTGCCATCCGAAGGAGACCACGCGACGCTTGCCCTTGTAGCCGTGGAACTCGAACTCGCGGAAGGGCAGTTCGCGCACGTGCCGGAGGAGCGCGTCCTCCTCGGCCGTGTCGAGCAGTTCCGGCCGGTAGCGGAAACCCTCCGGGAGATGCGGCACGGTTTCGTCCGCGCCACACATGCCATCAAAGAATTTAAACTGCGATGTCATAGCTATTTGCGTACCCCGAAAAGTTCGCCACGACACGACATCGGAGTTGCCTAAACTGCGCCGCGCAAGGTCAGTCTCCTGCCGGTCTCAGGCGGAGTTCAAGGCCGTGCGCGAGCCTTTTCTTTTCGTTCCCAAGTGATCTTGAGCGTGCCGGACAAGAACCTGCCGTCCGCTCCCGCTCCTTCGGCGGTGGGGTCGATCAGCGTCACCCTCACGGTAACGGGGTAGCCCCACACCTCCAGCGCACGTTCATTCGGGAACTCACCGGAGGTGACATGCCATGCGTACACCTGCGACGGGTGCGCGCCGAGCGTCCTCCGGCTGTGGTAGAGCAGATTCCGCGACGAACGCCGGTAGGGCTTGCGCACGACCTCCACCCTCCAACCGTAATGCTCCTGACTGACGCTCCGCTCCTTCACGACGCGCAGGAGCAGTCCCCCGCCCATGTCGCGCTCGATAACTTTGCGCCCGTCCGTGACGCCGAAAGTCAGTATGCCGCCGCGCTGTCCTGCGGCGCCGGCCTGTGCCGTAGAGATGGCGCTCATGAACAAGATGCTGACAATAAGGAGTAGAACTTTTATCATCACTACCACCACAACGTTTAATTCTACCTGAGGTGCTGACGCAAGAATTGCGTGGCACGCGTCCACGCGAGTCTGGCCGCGTCGGGCTTGTAAAACGGGCGCGTATAGGCCAGAAACCCGTGATCTGCGCCTTCGTAAAGAAAGACTTCGACCGGTGTGCCCTGCGCTCTCAGTAGCTTTTCTGTTTTTTGAGTCTCCGACGCGGACACCGCACGGTCAGCCGTCCCGTGGTGAATCTGCACGGGCACTCTCAGCCGGGCGACTTCCCGCTCCTTCACCGGCGCGGGGTGAAAAGGGACGACAGCATCTATCTCGCGCGAGCGCGCCCCGAACAACATTGCCAGACGCCCGCCCATGCAAAATCCGACAACTCCCATCCCGCCCCCATGCACAAATGTTTGTGCGCGCAGGTAGCTGACCCCTGACTGAATATCATCCAAGAGGTCTAATTCAGTATGGTTAGCGATGAACTTAGCATAAGCCTCGTTGTTGCTCGGGGTACTATCCGGCAGTGGGTGAAAGATATTGGGGGCAAGTCCGACGAAGCCTGCGAGAGCCAACGCCGCGCAGGTGTTGGGAATATATTCCTCTGAAATCTTATTGCCCGCGATAACAAGCACCGCAGGATAAATTCCTTCCGACTTGGGGCGCGCTAAATAGCCGTCGATGGTGTCCGCGCCGTTGTGTCTGAAGGTCACCCTCCCGTGTTGAATTTTAGGGTCATCCAGCACCCGCGTCTCCGGCTGTCTGGCTTGCGCATTTACCCCTTGCCCCTGCGGGATAGCAAGGCTGGCGATGGTGGCTGTCGCGCCGACGAGAAATGACCTTCTATCTGTACCATCAACGTTACAGTCGTCTTCAATACACATAGGTTCTACCCCTTAAATTCTGTGGCTCAACTCGTAAACGCCGCCGATGTCTCTCTTGTGGAAAAAGTCATATTAACGCCGCCTAACGCCCGGCATCGCCCGCGCCCCTACACTAGCTCCATGAGAGGTAGCGTGATGGGCGTCGGGTGCCGCGAGAAAGACGCCATACACGCTCGTCACTCGTCACTTTATTTTTGGCGGAGGCGTGTGGGAATCGAACCCACCTGAGCCTGTTCTCACAGTCTCACAGACGGTTTTGAAGACCGCGCCATTCACCAGAACAGATGCGCCTCCCGGTGGTGGGAAATCGTCTGAAACCCTACGCGCGGCGGGCGGCGCGTGTCAAGCAACCTCGTCTTGAGGCTGAGAGGGCGGAAGCAATTGGTTTGTTTAGCGCGGCGCGCAAAAAAGAAAGATGCGGAGAAGCCCTTTGCCACGAGCACGGGGAAGATAGGCAAACGGCGGCGGGCTGTCAACACTCTGTTTTCCCCTCCCCCGCGCCTTGACTGAGAGGCCGCCGCTCGCTATCATAGTTTTTCGAACGGGCGTTCGAAAAACTTGCAACGGTATTTTTTGCAGCCCGGCAGGCGCGCGTGGACAGATTCGTCGCACGCGCCTGTCGCACGAGACAAACTGGTCGGAGTTTAGTTACCTGATGATCAACTTTGAGACGACACCGGAAAATTACAAGCACTGGAAACTGGCGATAGACGGCGCGATTGCCACCCTGACGATGGACGTGCAGGAAGACGAGACGCTCGCGGAAGGCTATAAGTTGAAACTCAACTCCTACGATCTCGGAGTTGACATCGAACTGGCAGACGCCGTCAGTCGCTTGCGCTTCGAGCACCCGGAAGTGCAGGTCGTGGTCGTCACGAGCCTCAAGCCGCGCATCTTTTGTGCGGGCGCGAACATCTACATGCTCGGCACTTCGTCGCACGCCTTCAAAGTCAACTTCTGCAAGTTCACCAACGAGACGCGCTGCGCCATCGAAGACGCCTCCGCGAACTCAGGCCAACGCTACGTCGCCGCTTTGAACGGGACGGCCTCCGGCGGCGGCTACGAACTCGCCATCGCCTGCGACGAAATCTATCTCGTTGACGACGGCAACTCCGCCGTCTCGCTCCCGGAAGTTCCCTTACTCGGCGTGCTGCCGGGAACGGGCGGACTCACGCGTCTCGTTGACAAGCGCAAGATTCGACGCGACCGCGCCGACGTTTTCTCTACGCTCGCAGAGGGACTCAAGGGCAAGCGCGCGAAAGAGTGGGGATTGATCGACGGCTATTTTCCGACGAGCAAGTTTCAGGAGGCGATTGATGCTCACGTGCA
>DASYMM010000640.1:0-1655 GCA_036009085.1 Pyrinomonadaceae bacterium
TCCTTCATTGTTTTACTCTGTGCCTCCTCTGTGTCCTCTGTGCCTCTGTGGTGAAGGCTTTGCTCCGGTTTTGGCCGCACCCGCTCCAACTGTTAATCTAGCTCGCAACTTCAGCAGAAAGGAGAAAAGGGATGCGTCTCACGGAGATGGTCAACTGCGCCGGTTGAGCGGCGAAACTCGCCCCTAGCGAACTCGCTCAGGTCTTGAGCGGGCTACACATCCCGAAGCACCCTAATCTGCTTGTCGGCATCGAGACGGCGGACGACGCCGGAGTGTATCTACTAAACGAAGACCTCGCGCTCGTCCAGACCGTTGACTTCTTCACGCCCATCGTCGATGACCCCTACGACTACGGGCGCATCAGCGCGCTCAACTCCATCAACGACGTGTGGGCGATGGGCGGCACGCCGATCACCGCGCTCGCCGTCACCTGCTTCCCGAAAAAGGGCGTCGAGTTCTCCATCCTCGCAGAGATCATGCGCGGCGGCTTGGACGTGTTGACCGCGCACGGGGTCGCGCTCGTCGGCGGGCATAGCGTTGACGACCCGCAGATCATGTTCGGCTACGCCGTGACGGGCACGATCAACCCGCGCCAGATCATCACCAATCGCGGCGCACGCGCGGGCGACGCGCTCATCCTGACAAAACCCATCGGCACGGGCGTCATCTCCACCGGCATCAAGTTCGGCAAGGCGAGCGACGAAGTGATGCGCGCCTCGCTTCAAACGATGCTGCTCGCGGGGCGCGAGGCCGCCGCCTTGATGTGCGAGTTCGGCGCGCACGCCGCAACCGACGTGACGGGCTTCGCGCTCCTCGGCCACGCGTGGGAGATGGCTCGCGCGAGCGACGCGACGATTGAGCTCGAAGCGGCGCGCGTCCCGCTCATCCCCGGCGCACTCGAACTCGCCACGCAAGGGCTGCTCACGAGCGGCGACAAATCGAACCGCGCCTACGTCGGCGAGAACATAGAGTTCGGCGACGCGGTGACAAAGCCGCTCGCAAGTCTCTTCTTCGACCCGCAGACGGCGGGCGGCCTCCTCATCTCGATTGAAGAGTCGCGCGCCGACGCGCTCCTCGCGCGCCTCAACGAAACCTACCCCGACGCCTCCCGCATCGGTCGCATCGCGGAACGCGGCACGCACTCACTTTCAGTCAAATGACGACGCCGCCTGATATTGACGAACGCTTCGAGTCGGGCGCGCCCGCTTATGCCGCCTACTTGCAGACGCACGAGGGGCGTCTGCGTTTAGACATCGCGTGGGAGAATCTGCTCTCCGTCATTAACGAGACGGGCGCGGCGCAAGTTGGCTACGACGAGCGCGGCGCGCGTGATGCGGTGGCGTCACGCCGCGCGCTCGATCTCGGCGGCGGCACGGGCGCGCTCGGATTGCGCTTCGCCGCGCTCGGCTGGCAGGTCGCTCTGGTTGATCCGTCGGCAACGATGCTCTCGCTGGCTGCGGACGCCGCGCGCGGGCAGGGAGTCGCGGAGCGCGTCACGTTTCATCAAGCGGATGCGGAGCGTGCGCGCGAGTGTTTTGCGCCGCAGACGTTCGACGCGGCCACCTGTCATAACGTGCTCGAATACGTGCCCGACCCGCACGCGGCACTCGCCGCGCTCGCCGCGCTCGTTCGTGCGGGCGGATTGGTTTCGCTCG
>DASYMM010000641.1:0-12135 GCA_036009085.1 Pyrinomonadaceae bacterium
AGCGTTTAAAGAGCAGTGACGAGTGACAAGTGACAAGCGACGAGCAAGCAATCAAGACACTTTTAAGACAAGTTCTTGATTTAGCCCGTCACTCGTCACTTGTCGCTCGTCACTGCTTTTGGGCCTTTTCGTGTCGGGCAGGCGTTGGCTTGGCGTTGATGTTATACTCGCCTCACTCCCGTAAACGATTGATCGAATTTTTGGAGCGCGCTCGAACGTCTCTCGCTAAAGACGAGCTTTCAATCTGAAGATGCCTGTCAACGAATCGCTAAACGCGTCGGCGGACACGCCGCGCCGCACAGCCGACGCTGTCCCCAAAGATGCCGCCGCCGTCATCCTCGTGCGCGAAAGCGCGGCGTCGCGCGAGCCGCAGGTTTTCTGGGCGCGGCGCGGCGAGCACTTGGCCTTCCTCGGCGGCTTCCACGCCTTTCCCGGCGGGCAGCGCGACGCCGAAGACTCGGAGACGACGGTTGAGAACTGCGCCGATGCGGAAGAGGCGGCGATGATCGCGTGCGCCGCGCGCGAGTTGTTTGAAGAACTCGGCGTGCTCGTCGCACGCGGCGCGGAACATTTGACGAAAGGCCAACTCGCCTCCGTCCTCGACGATCTCACGTCCGCGCGCATGAACTTCCCGCAACTGCTCGCGCACTACGGCCTGCGGCTCGACGCGCGCGATTTCAACTACGCCGGTCGTTGGGTGACGCCGCCTTTCAGCCCGCGCCGCTTCGACACCTGGTTCTTCCTCGCGCGCTGCCCGCTCAAGCAAGAGCCGCGCGTCCTGACGACGGAGTTCGAGTCGGGCGAATGGACGAGTCCGACGGACGCCGCCAGGCGTTGGGAAGCGTGCGACGCGCTCGTCGCCCCGCCCGTGCTGCACGCTTTGAAAGTTTTGAGCGACGGGTTGACTGAGGACATGTCCGAGCGTTTCCTCGGTGTGCCGCAAGCGCGACGCCAGCCCGTGCGCCGCATCGAGTTCATGCCCGGCTTCATCTGCTTTCCTTTGCGGACGCCGACGAAGCCGCCCGCCACGCATACCAACTGTTACATCGTCGGCCACAGCGAACTCGTCATACTCGACCCCGGCTCGCCCGACACGGACGAACAGGCCGCGCTCGCCGCCTGCATAGACGAACTTCTGACGGAAGGCCGGCGCGTGCGCGAGATCATCCTGACGCATCATCACCCGGATCACGTCGCGGGCGTGGACGCGCTCCGGCAACATCTCGGCAAACATCCCGGCGGGCGTGTCCCCGTCGCCGCGCACAAGTTGACGGCGGACGCGCTTCGACAGCATCCCGGCGGGCGCGTCTCCATAGATCGCTTCATCGAAGACGGAGAAGAGATCAAACTGTCGGGCACGCCCGCGCTCACGCTCCTTGCGATGCACACGCCGGGACACACGCGCGGCCATCTCAGCTTCTACGAAGCGCGGACGGGCGCGCTCATCACGGGCGACAACATCGTCGGCCTCGGCTCGGTTCTCATCGATCCGCCCGAAGGCAACATGCTCGACTATCTCGCCTCGCTCGAACGCTACCGCGAGCTTCTGCCGAACGTCAAAGTTCTCTTCGGCGGGCACGGCGCGGCGGTCGCCAGCCCGCGCGCGAAGATCGAGGAGTACATCGCGCACCGGCTCGAACGCGAGCGAAACATTTTGCAGGCCCTGCGCGCGGGCGCATCGTCGCCGCAGGAGATCGTCCGGCGCGTCTATACGGACGTTTCGCCGAAGGCGCACGCGATGGCCGAGCGCGCGGTCTTGGCGCATCTCGAAAAACTCGAAGCGGAGAACTTGATCGCGCAGACGAGCGACGGGAATTTTACGGCGTATGAGGGCAGCGCGGCGGCGGGTTGAACACGTAAGCGGAAGCGTCTTGATTTCAGTTTTCCCTGTCTTCCTTAGTATCTTTGTGTCTTAGTGGTGAGTGCTTCTTGATCAACCATTAACCATCAAGACACAAAGACACTAAGGAAGCACAGAGCAATTCAGGCAAGTAGACCGATGAATTTCTGGCAGGGCAAGCGAGTGCGTCTGCGCGGCGTCGAGCCGTCGGATGCGGAGACGTTCTTCCGTTGGAATCTCGACAGTGAGATGGCGCGGGGTTTGGAGTTCGTCTGGCCGCCCGTGTCCGAGGAGCGCGTGCGTGATTTCTTGCGGCAGCAGACGCTCAAGGTGTTGGAGCAGGACGCCTTTCTCTGGGTTATCGAAGATGTGGAAGGGCAGGCGGTCGGCACGATCTCGACACATCATTGCGAGCCGCAGCACGGCACGTTCATGTACGGCATCCACGTTGCGCGCGAACACGCGCGGCGCGGCTACGCGTCGGAGGCCATCTGGATCATCCTCAAATATTATTTTGAGGAGCGCAGGTATCAGAAGGCGACCGTCTCGGTGCACGGCTACAACGCGGCGAGCGTCGCGCTGCACGAAAAGCTCGGCTTCCGGCACGAGGGCACGCTGCGCCGCATGATCTACACGAAGGGCGAATACTTCGACCAACTCTGGTACGGCATGACGCGAGAGGAATGGCTCGCTTTATAAGTTTCAAGATACGTTTCAAGTTTCAGGTTTCAGGTTTCAAGTTAAAACGCGAAGAGTCTTTTAAACCTGAAACCTGAAACTTGAAACCAAAACTAACGACAAGGAACGGGTTTTTAAACGATGGCACAGGCAAAGACTTTAGGCGAGTTGAAACAACAGAACTACCACAGCGGGCGCACGGTTAAAGACGAACTGCGCGCGAACCTCATCGCTAAATTGCGCGCGGGCGAGAGGATTTTCCCCGGCATCGTCGGCTACGACGAGACGGTCGTGCCGCAGATCGTGAACGCCATCCTCGCGCGCCACAACTTGATCCTCCTCGGTCTGCGCGGGCAGGCCAAGAGCCGCATCATACGCCAACTCACGAACCTGCTAGACGAGCGTATTCCCGCCATCGCGGGTTCGGAAGTCAACGACGATCCGTTTCGCCCGATCAGCGCGTATGGTCGTCAGTTGATCGAAGAGATGGGAGACGAGACGCCAATCGCGTGGATCGAACGCGACGCGCGCTTCGTCGAAAAACTCGCCACGCCCGACGTGACCATCGCGGACATCATCGGCGACGTTGACCCGATCAAGGCCGCCAAAGGCGGGCATCTCTTAAGCGACGAACTCACCATTCACTACGGACTTTTGCCCCGCGCCAATCGCGGCATCTTCGCCATCAACGAACTGCCCGACCTCGCCGGAAAGATTCAAGTCGGCCTCTTCAACATCATGCAGGAGGGCGACGTGCAGATCAAAGGCTATCCCGTGCGCCTCGCGCTCGATGTGATGCTCGTCTTCTCCGCCAACCCCGAAGACTACACGGCGCGCGGCAAGATCATCACGCCCTTAAAAGATCGCATCGGCGCGGAAGTCTCCACACACTACCCCGCAGACCTCCAACTCGGCGTCGAGATCACGAAGCAGGAAGCGTGGACAAAGCGCGAAGGCTTCGACGGAACCGTGCGCGTGCCCGACTTCATACGCGAACTCGTCGAGCAGATCGCCTTTGAAGCGCGCGACGACCAGCGCATAGACAAACGCTCCGGCGTCTCGCAACGGCTCCCGATCACCGTCCTCGAATCCGTCATCTCAAATGCCGAACGCCGCGCGCTTTTGACGGGCGAGGAAGAGATCGTCCCGCGCATCTCGGATATTTATGCAGCAGTCCCTTCCATGACCGGCAAGATGGAACTCGAATACGAAGGCGAGCAAGTCGGCGCGAGCCGGATCGCCAAAGACTTGATCAAACGCGCCGCCGGGGAAATCCACGAAGGCTACTTCGTCGGCATTGACTTCACTGCTGCCGTCCGCTGGTTCGATGAAGGCAACAACCTGCGCCTCGCCGACACGGCATCAGCCCAAGAATGCGTCTCGCTCCTCGAAGCCGTGCCCGAACTCATCGAAACGGTCGTCATCCCCTTCGACTTCAAACGCACAGACGAAGCGCAACTCATCGCCGCCTGCGAGTTTGCCCTCGAAGGTCTCTACGCCCAGAACAAGATCAGCCGCAACGAAGAAGGCGGCTACACCGCCGCCACGAAAGCCAAGAAAGATCGGCGCGGCATGATCTATGATGACCTGACCGAGACCGGACGTTTCAGCTAAGGAGCACCCAAGCGATGGAACGAACCTACAACGCCGTCTACCTCAAAGTGCCCGAAGGCTACGTCGGCTTCATCGAAGAGTTGCCCGGCGTGAGCACGCAGGGCGCAGACTTGGAAGAAACTCGGCGCAACTTGCACGACGCAGCCGAAACCGTGCTTGAAGCCAATCACGCGTTAACGTTGATCGGGACTGACGGCGAAGAGGTCATCCGCGAACCACTTGTAATAAAAACCGACTCAAATCTAGCAAGCAGCGCAGAAGATGGAAACGAAGTTGTATGATGTGCAAAGTCAAAAGTATTCTGTAGCTTCGATGAAGAGAGGTGATAATCCGTGAGTGAAGCTAACTGGGAAGAGGAACGGGCGACACTACTAGAACGCTTGCGGAAAGCCGAGCAGATAGCCGCAGAAAGCCAAGCTGAAGCCGCCGTTTATCGAGACCTGCTTGAAGATTGCTATAAAGCAGCGGATCAGGCGTTGAAAGACAAAGACTTAAACCTTCTCTACACGGTAACAGGAAAGTTATCGTTTAGTTGGATGCCTAGCGAAACCGACGGCAAACAGTGGGGGAAATACTTTCTTCATGCCTACATGAGAGATGCCAGTTGGTTAAAGCATACTAAAGAGGCTCTTCAAGAAATCAAAGCCGATGCGGAAAATCTTTTGGAAGATAATCAAACTAACGCGAAGTTAAAAAAGAGAATTATTGCCACCGCCGAGCACGGGCTTATTACGCATATCTGACTCGCACTATTAGGAGGTGAAAGGATTATGAGCGCTCTTCTTGAGGAAGCCGTTGAAAGCGGGCACTCCCGTCAATCGCAAGGGCAGCCTTCGGGTAAAGAGTATCTCGAACTCTTCGAGCGAACGGAACGAGAACGGGAGCGTGAGCAGGCACGCAGACAAGCACACGCACAAGCAAGGGAACTTGCGAGGCAGCAAGGGGTTAAGCCGATTTGTAACATTGAAGATTTACGGAGCAAGTTTTGGCCGGAAGAAGAAAGCGTAGATGAATTTTTAGCGTTGGTTCGTGCCATTCGCCAGCAGGATATATCGGAGTAGCGAATGAATAGTGAGGCTTTGAGTGACATCATTGTAATTGATACCAATGTTGTCTCTTATATGTTCAAAGGTGATTCACGCGCCAATCTTTACAAGCCTCATGTTGAGGGACCATTGATGCTGATCGCGGCACAAACCTTCGCGGAGTTAGAACTTATGCCGCTGAACAACAACTGGGGAAGCCGCCGCTACATGGAACTTCACGCATTCCTCAAAAATTTTGCTTTCGTGGAGGCCAACAAAGAGGTGTGTTTTCTTTGGGCTAAGATACAAGCACATGCTAGGCGAATAGGCCGCCCTATATCAGTCAGTGATACCTGGATAGCTGCCACCGCATTAGCATATGACGCGCCATTAGTGACACATGATCCTAATGACTTCAAAAACGTGCCAGGGCTAATTGTTATTACAGAGAAGTAGATCGGTTATGAAGTTCATACGCTATTCAAAATTCAAAGGCTTCGATGTGTCGGGCGTCAACTTGGGCGACTTGATGGAGGCGTTGCAGGATAGTTTGCTGCAATCGGGGTTTGACGACGATTATTACTGGACGCGGCAGCGCAGGCCGCAGGACACGTCGCTCGACGCGTTGAGGCGGGCTTTGTTGCAGGCGTTAGTGGACGCGGGGGAGATTGACGAGCCGCAGATCAGGGAGATGCTGGCGGAGAACGAGGGGCGTTTCAAGGGGTCGCAGCTTGAAGAGTTGTTGAATCAGTTGATCGAGCGTCTGGTGGAAGAGGGCTTTTTGAATTTGCGCGAGGAGCCGTCGCCGCAGGAGCAGCGACGCATACGCGGGCAGGGCGGGTTGGGGCAGGTGGACGAGCCGACGCCGCGCAACGTGAAGTTTGAAGTGACGGAGAAGGGCTTGGATTTTCTCGGCTACAAGACGCTCAGGAATCTGCTCGGCAGCATGGGCAAGAGTTCCGTCGGGCGACACGATACGCCGCATCTGGCGACGGGCATCGAGGCGGCGCAGGCGTCGAAGCTCTACGAGTTCGGCGATACAGTGAACTTGGACGTGAACGCGACTTTGATGTCGGCCATCAAGCGCGAGGGTTTGGGCGTGCCGCTCAATCTCGAATACCGAGACCTCTACGTGCACCAGTGCGATTATCAATCTTCGTGCGCGACGGTGGTGATGCTCGATTGTTCGCACTCGATGATTCTCTACGGCGAGGATCGCTTCACGCCCGCCAAGAAAGTCGCGCTCGCGCTCGCGCACCTGATCCGCACGCAGTACGCGGGCGACTCGCTCAAGATCGTGCTCTTTCACGACGACGCGGAGGAGTTGCCGCTCGCGCGTTTGGCGACCACGCAGGTCGGCCCCTATCACACGAACACTGCCGAGGGCTTGAAGCTCGCGCGGCGTCTCCTGCAAGCGCAACGCAAAGAGATGAAGCAGATCGTGATGGTGACGGACGGCAAGCCGACCGCCTGTTTTCTGGAAAGCAAACAGGAAGCGACGACTACCACTTCTTCTTCTGCATCTCTGAAAAGGGCGGAAGCGATAGCGCGCGGGCGCGGCGGGCGCAGGGAACAGGCCACAACGGGAAGGCGGCTCTACAAAAATTCGATGGGGCTTGATCCAATCGTGATGGACGCGACGTTCAACGAAGTGCAGGCGTGCCGCAAGGCCGGAATCATGATCAACACCTTCATGCTCGCTTCGGACTATTACCTCGTCGAGTTCGTCAAACAGATGTCGCAGATGACCAACGGCAAGGCTTACTTCGCCACGCCCGGCAACCTCTCACAATTCGTCCTGATAGATTTTCTGAAACGGAAGAAAAGCCGCGTCAAGTAAAGGGATGAAGGATGAGGGATGAGGGATGAATCAGAGAAAGCACTCAATCTCTTGAATGCCTTCTCTGATTCATCCCTCATCCCTCATCCTTCATCCCTTTTACAAAGCGTCTATCTTGGCGGCGAGGATGAAGTCGCTTTCGCTGAGGCCGTCAATGGCGTGCGTGTAGATGGTCAGTTCGACGCGTCCCCAGCCGAAGCAGATGTCCGGGTGATGCCCTTCGGCTTCGGCCACTTCGCCGATGCGGTTGACGAGCGCGAGCGACTGTTGGAAGTTCGGGAACGCGTAAGTCTTCTTCAGATGGTGCTCGCCCACAACTTCCCAACCTTGCAACTCGCCCATGAACCCTTCGATCTCCGCGCCGGCAAGACGCGGCACGCCGCCATGACACGGCACGCAACTCCGGCTCGCCAGTCCAGACTTATTTAAAGCTTCATCCGTCATTTTAAATTGTTCCCCTGTCTTCTAGTGTTTGCCGTGGCTGTGTTCGTGCGCGGCGGGCGTCTGTTGACCCGCCCCTGTGTAGCCGCGCAGTTCATCATACTTCCTGATCTGCGCGGGCGAGAGCAGGCGGCGCATCTCAAGGTGTGCGGCGAGGTGCGCGGCGCGCAGGTTCCCTTGCAGCAAGGCGATCTCTGCGGTGGCCGCGCGCAGCTTCTCCGCATCTATCTCGCCTTTCGCAAACAACGCATCGAGCGCGCGTTCGCGCTCCACGATCTGCCGACCGAGCCGCACGGCCTCTGCCTGCATACGCCGAAACGCGGCCTCTGTGGCCTCGCGCTGCGCGGGCGTCAGTTCCAACTGCGCGCCGAGTTCGAGCACGTGGCGGGGGCCGGGATAGTGGTTTAGCTCGGCGGCCTTCGCCAGTCCCATCCCGTGCCCCTGCAAAAGCTGCTCGATCTCGTCGGCAGAGAGCGACTTGAGCTCGCGCCGCTCCTCTCCCGCATAGCCGCCCGCAGGCTGGTGCTGCGTGTGCTGCCCCCACGCCGAAGCGACCACGCCGGACGTGAGCGATAAGACCAACAAACAGATCAGACGAATTTTTCGTTGCATCAGTTTTTCCTCCCTGACGCCGGATTGTAAGCCCTGCATTCGACTACAGGGTCAAGCCCTTTTCTCGACGCGACGAATTTATGCCAACGCTGACTCTGTGAAAATCCGAGCGGCGTTTGGATTTCGGCTTAATTCTCTGTGCCCCCTCTGTGTGCTCTGTGTCTGCGTTGGTGAATGCTTCCTTGACTAAGATTCACCATAGAGACACATAGGGGGCACAGAGGATATATCAATTCAAGGCAGCACCAAAAGTTGAAGTGCAGGTTAAAAATCGAGACGTAGTCCGAATTGTAGCTGGCGCGGGTCGGCGGCGGCTGTTGGTTGACGGAAGCCAGCGCGGGGGGCGAGTCCTGCGCCGAAAATGTTGTTGGGCAGTTGGAGGTTGGCGCGGTTGAAGACGTTGAAGCCTTCGGCCAGAGCTTCGACGCGCACGCGCTCCGTGAGTTGGAAGCGGCGACTCAGGCGCAGGTCGAGCGAGGCGAAGTCGAAGCCACGCCCGGTGTTGCGACCGACTCCGAAGGGGCGGTCGTTGGCGTTCGTGTCGTTGTTGCGATCCGTGCCGGTCTGAATGTTGAAGGGCAGGGGCGAGGCGTAGGTGAAAATATAACTCAAGCCGAAATTTTCGAGCGCGCGCCGCAGGGGCGAAGCGTCTCTAACTTTTGCGGGCAACTCGAACGAGCCGCTGACGGTCAGGCGATGCCGCTGATCGTTATCGGAGAGGCCGCGTTCGTCGCGTAGGTTGAAGTTGTTT
Organism: Pyrinomonadaceae bacterium; assembly: GCA_036009085.1. GTDB lineage: Bacteria > Acidobacteriota > Blastocatellia > Pyrinomonadales > Pyrinomonadaceae > JAIVJZ01. The sequence goes on from DASYMM010000641.1 coordinate 8,802, forward strand.
TGCGGCGTGGAGAAGAAGAAGTTGCCCGCCGTGTCAATCGCTTTGGAGAACGTGTAGGCGAGGCGAAACGTCGCCCGTCGCCCGGCGCGGCGATTGAGCGAGACGGTCATCGCGTCGTACCAGGAATCGCCGGACGACTCGAAGCGCGAGACGTTGGCGAAGCGGGGGTCGGGGCGACCGAGATTCGCGTCGCCGCGCGCGGCGGCCTCTGCTGCCGTGAGCGTCGGCGCGTTCACGTTGCGCGAGAGGATGAGGTGTCGCCCGCGCAGGTGCATGTAGCCGATTGATGCGGACGTGTCGCCGTTCAACTCGCGTTCGAGTTGGAGGCTGGCCTGCTGGCTGTAGCTGTTCTCGATCCCCGGATCAATCGTGGTGATGCTCGTCAAAAGTCCCGCAGGGAAAGAGACGAGCGTATCTGGAAACGCGGGCGCGCCCGCTTGTCCGAACGAGAGCACGGCGACCTTGTACTTCTCGCCGTCGCGTTGGAGCGCGTTTGAAGTGGCGCGCAAAGGCAGGCGGTCGAAATAGAATCCGACGCTTGCGCGCAGGACTGTGCGACGGTCGCCGCCGGGCGCGTAAGCCACACCTAAGCGTGGCGCAAAGTTGTTGGCGTCCGTCTCGATGGGCGCGGGCAACACTTGCGCGTCGTAGCGAAGCCCTGCGTTGACGGTGAGGCGCGGCGTCGCGCGCCATTCGTCCTGCAAGAAGATGCCGAGGTTCGGGTTCGACTGAAACTGCGAGGGCGCGCCGAAGGCTTGCTGGAAGGTGATGTAACGCCCCGCCTGAAAATTGGCGAGCGACGAGAAGGTATAGACGCCCTGAAACGCGCCGGGGAAAAGTACGTTGACGCGGTTGAGCAAAAATTGCGCGCCCGCTTTGAAGGTGTGCGCGCCGCGCGCGATGGTGAAGGCGTCGTTGGCCTCGAACACGTCGAGCGAGCGCGCGAGCGGCGAGAAGGTGGCCGTGCCGAAACTGGCGACGCCCGCGATGTTGATGGCCGGGCCTGCCTCGTCGTTCACGGGCGCGCTCAGGCGGCTGCGCGTGAACTGTGCGCGCGCTTCGTTCAAAGCGTTCGCGGAGAGCGTGGCGACATAACTCAGGGCGACGTTTTGATCGCGGTTGCCGAGCGCGCTGCCGCGACTCGTGGCGTTCAAGCCGCCGACGTTGCGCGCGTTCGTGCTCTCGATGTCGTAGAGGCTGTAGCGCAAAGTCAGCCGGTCTGTGTTCGCTAGCTCGTGGTCGAGGCGTCCGAAGAGGTTGGTCGAATCGAAGCCGCCGGGGAAGACTCCGTTTTGAATGCGCGCGCCGCGATAGTTGAACTCATTCAAGCGCGCGTTCAGGGCGGCGACGTTCGCGTCCGTGATGGTGATGACGCCCGCGTCGTTGCGCCGGGTCTGCTCGAAGTTGCCGAAGAAGAAGGTGCGATTGCGGCGGAGCGGCGCACCTAAACTTGCGCCGTACTGCGCCTGCGTGAGCGGGTCGCGCGCGGGGGCGAGCGGGTTGCGCGCGTCGAAGCGTTGGTTGCGCGCGTAGCCGTAGAGACGCCCGCGCACGTCGTTCGTGCCCGATTGCGTGATGATGTTGACGACGCCGCCCGAAGAACGCCCGAACTCCGTCATGCCGCCCGACGTGATGACCTGAAACTCGCGCACGACTTCCTGACTATAAAATGTGCCCGCCAGATCGGCCGCATCGTCGTTGGCTGAAAGTCCGTCGAGGATGAAAGCGTTGTTGAGGTTGCGCTGGCCGGAGACGGAGAGGCCGGTGCCGGGCACGGCGGAAGTTTCGGCGAAGCGTTGATTGCTGCCCGTGTTCGTGCGCGAGACGCCGGGCACGAGGAGCGCGAGGTCTAGATAGTTGCGACCGTTCAAGGGCAGCGTGTCGGTGTCGTGCGGGAGGATGGTTTCGGCGATCTGCGTGCGGACGATTTCCACGACGGGCACGGAGTCTTCCGTCACGCTGACCGTCTCCGCCAAGCCCGCCACCGTCAACTGCAAGGAAGCGTCGAGCGCCTGCCCGACCGTGAGCGTCAGGCGGCGACGCGCGGGCGCGAAGCCTGCGTGCTCCGCCGTCAGTTGATAATTGCCGACGGGGAGATAGAGGAAACGATAACGACCCGACGCGTCGCTCTTCGTGCTTTGCTGCTGCTCCGTGTCGAGATTCGTGGCGACGACGCTTGCGCCGCCGACCGCCGCGCCGCGCTCATCTTCCACGCGCCCGCCGAGCGTCGCCGAACTTACGGCCTGTTGCGCCGTCACGCTTGATATATTGACGACACACAGCACGAGCACGAGCCAGAAAGAGGCGTTGTAGCGACCTCTTCCGGGGTGGGCGCGGTTTGCCGCGCCGCGCAAATTTACCTGTCGTGTGTAGAACATAATGCCCCTTATCGAGCGATGCGCGCTCCGTCGATTGATGCGGAATTGATTAGCTCCCCGTGCCACGCGCGCCAAAGTTGACGCCGCAAAAAAGTCGGCGCGACGGACGGCGACACCTGTGAGTGATAGCCGACAGACGCCGTGTGAAGGAGGATTCGTATTTAAGTTGTCGGAGATTCGGGCGCGTGGGAAAGGGGCGGCGCGCGAGGCGGCGCGAGGCGATGTGTGCCGGCCGAAGTCGGAGGGGGCGCGGAGACGTGTCTGAGTGTGACGACGCGCGGGGTCGGTCGGCGCGTCCGGTGCGCTTGGGCGAGCGTGGCCGCATCACGCGAGCGCAAGCGGTTGCCGAAACTGCCCGCCGCCATCCCGCAATCAGACGGGCACGGGTTCGAGACGGACGCGGGCGCGATGCTCGGTCGGCGCACACGCTTCGAGTCCGGCTTGGCCGCCGTGGGCTGCGATTCGGGTTGTCGCGCGTTATGCGGCTGAGACGTTTGCGACGCCTCTAGAGTTTCTGCTTGATGCGTCCCGGCGTGGGCTTGCGCGGCGTGGTGTGCCGCCGGATGGTGCGGTTGCGTTTCGTGTGGTTGCGCGTGCCCGGCGTTGTCTTGACGAGATGATGCCGCCGCGTGATGAGCCGTGTGAGCCGCATCCGGCGCGTCGTGCGCTCCGGCGTCGTGCCCCGGCAGTTTGACTTGGCAGGAGACGACGCTGTCGCACTCGCCGGGTCGGTGCGGCGGCAAAGCGACGCAGCAGGACATCGAGCACAGAGACGCGGACGCAAACGAGATGGACTTGAGCGGCGCGATTCCCGCCAACAACGAGAGCACAAGCGCCACGGCCACGACGATGCGCGTGACGTGAAACAAAACGACCTGTGCGCTGTGCCGAGAGAGTTGCACTGCTAACCTACAAGAGCGGGCGGATGGATGTCAGGTAACGCGGCGATTGTGGCA